>JBEKRW010000252.1:0-4017 GCA_049517595.1 Candidatus Cybelea sp.
GCGAACGGCTTCGGGGTCGTTTTCAAGATCACGCTTCGGGGTAAAGAGAGCGTTCTCCATAGCTTTAAGGGCCAGCCCTCGGACGGCCAAGGCCCCGAAGCGGGAGTTATCTACTACAAGGGCGCGTTCTATGGCACGGCCGTCGGCGGCGGAATGAGCTCTGGGGGCGAAGGAACGGTCTTTAAAGTGACGCCTGCGGGCAAAGAAACCGTTCTGCACACATTCACTGGTAGTCCCGACGGTTCCGAGCCGGTCGGCGACTTGATGGAGTACGGCGGTAACCTATACGGGACAACGTCGACGGGCGGCAGCTATGGTGGCGGGACGGTTTTCAAGATCACGTCCGCCGGCACTCTGAGCATCCTTTGCAGCTTCGGCGCGTCCGGCTCGAACGATGACGAGATAGGCCCCCAGTCGGGTCTCATCAATGTCAACGGAACGTTTTACGGCACGGTGGAGGGCGCTAACGTTGGGGGAGCGGTCTTCTCGGTCACGCCCGGCGGTGCGGAATCGTTCGTCTACAAGTTCAACCTTAACGGTCCGAGCGGAGGCCCCGTCGCGCCGTTAGGGAGACTGCTCGACGTTAAAGGGACGCTCTACGGCACGACTCTCAGCAATACCGGCCAAGGCAGCTATGGCACGGTGTTCGCAGTTCCGTTGTAACCTCTAATCCGATCGATTGTAGGACGCGATCACGTGCGCGCAAGTGTCACGCGCCTCGCGTACCGCGTCCTCGCGATCGTGAAGTCTTCGAACGAAGAGTTTTCTCCAATACGCTTTGCCGCTGAGCTTCGCAATAACGTCCGAAGCCTCGCGCGCGTCGATTGCCCCGTTCGGGCCGTCCACCAGAACGGTCGAAGGCTGACCGATTCCCAAGGGAAGGCGGTGCAGGAGCTGCGACTGTGAGTCGGCCCAGACGTTGGCTTCCCCGAACCGCTCGCGCAGCGCCGCCTCGCAGGCCTCGAAGGCGCGCAGATCGCGCTCGGCATTGAACTCGGCCGCCAGCGCGTAGACCCGGACGCGGTTGCGCAACGCGTAGGCCGCTTCGCTCCGCGAATCGTCGAGCGAGTTGAGCACGCGGAAGTCGTCCCAGCGAAGAAACTCACCGACCTCGTCGAGCGCGCGCGGGTTGGGCCAGAGCTCGCGCAACACGTCGTGCAGCACGTGCTCGAACATGCGCGTGGTGTGGTGAAAATAGACCGACGCGAACATCATGTAGCGAGCCATCACGAACGACTCGAGGGCGACGACGCCGCGACGGTCGATGCCGACCGTCTTGCGGCCGGCGTGGCTCACGATGCGCAACGACCCGAGGAGCTGCTCGGCGTCGTAGCGCCCGGTCGCGACGCCGGTGAAGTACGCGTCGCGCAGGAGGTAGTCCATTCGGTCGGCATCCAGATTCGGACCGCTCACGAGCTCGCGCAGCTCCGGGTACCGGCCCGCGGGGTCCGCGACGATCAGGGCGAGGACGTCGCCCGCATCCACGTCGAGCAGCGCGATTCCCTCGGCGACATCCGGCAACGCAAGCATGTCGGCCGTGCGCTGCTCGTGACGGACTTCAAGAATTTCTTCGCACGCGTGGCTGAAGGGCCCGTGGCCGACATCGTGCAGCAGCAGCGCCGCGCGCACTAGGCGCCGTTGATACGCCACGTCCTCTTCGCTTCCGAAGAAATCCCGGCCGTGGCGCACCAACTCGTCGAACGCGCGCGTTCCGATCGCGAGCGCGCCGAGGGCGTGCGTGAAGCGGGAGTGTTCCGCCGAGGGAAACGCGAGGTACGCGAGGCCCAGCTGCCGCAAACGCCGCAAGCGCTGCATCGCCGGAAGGTCGAGGAGTCGCGCCTCCGCTGTGGATAACTCGATGAAGTGATGTATGGGGTCGAAAATGCGCTTCATGCCACGCGCGACGGAATACGCGGGCGAACCGAAGAACTCCCGTAGCATTGAGATACGATCAGGGCGCTCTTAACGAAATTCGCGCGCGAGTCGACATCGCGAGCTTCGTCGGACAGTACGTGCCGCTTCGAAAGCGGGGCAACGACTTGGTGGGTCTCTGCCCGTTTCACTCCGAGAAGACGCCGTCGTTTCACGTGCATCCCGACCGGGGATTCTTCAAATGCTTCGGCTGCGGCGTGGGCGGCGACGTCATCACCTTCCTCCAAAAGTTGGAGAATGCCGCGTTCGGCGACGCCGTTCGGATGCTGGCAGCCAAAGCCGGAGTCGAGCTGGCGCCCGAAAATCCACACGCGCAGCGGGCGCGTAGCGAGCGCGAAGCGATCTACGAAGCCAACCGCATCGCGGCCGCGTATTTCGCGCGAATGTTGGCAGGCGAGCGGGGTGCGACGGCACGAGCCTACTGCGCCAAGCGGGGCTTCACGGCTGCGACGATCGAGCGATTCGTCCTCGGGTACGCGCCCGACTCGTGGAGCGGTCTCGTGGCAGAGCTGGAGCGCGACGGCGTGGATTTGGGGTTGGCCGCCAAGGCCGGCCTGCTCAAGAGCGGTCAACGCGGCTATTACGACTTCTATCGGGATCGGCTCATGATACCGACCTATGCGACCACCGGCGAAGTCTTGGCCTTTGGCGGCCGTGCGATCGGCGACGCTGAGCCGAAGTATCTCAACACCTCCACGACGCCGGTGTACACCAAAGGCCACCATCTTTTCGCGCTCAATCTCGCGCGCCGCGCCGCGCAGAGCGATCGCACGCTGATCGTTGTCGAGGGGTACCTCGACTGCATCGCCTTGCATCAGGCGGGGATCGAAAACACCGTCGCTGCGCTCGGAACGTCGTTCACGGCCGAGCAAGGGGCCGAGCTTCGCAAGTACGCCGACTACATCTATCTGTGCTTCGACGGCGACGCCGCCGGCAGCGGCGCCGCAACCAAAGCCATCGACATTGCGTCTAACACTATCGAGAGCACCGGTTCCCCCGTGCGCATCGTTCTACTCCCCTCCGGAGACGATCCCGACAGTTTCGTTCGAGCCCACGGCGCCGGCGAGTTCCGCCGGTTGCTCGACGCGGCTAAGCCGGCAATCGAGTTCAAGATCGACGCGGAAATCGAGCAGTTGCGCGCAGGGTTCGATTCTCCAGCGCGAATTATGCCCAAGGCGGCCGGACTGATTCGGAGATTAGCGCCGCGTGAGGAATGGGACCGTTGGGTGGTTTATGTTGCAAGCCGTCTGCAGGTGAATGTGGACGACCTTCGGAATAGCCGGTTCCTCGCTGATAGCGCGAACTTCGCGCCGCGCCCACGAATCGGGTTGCCGGAAAGCCGCCACGTCAGTACCTCACCAGAGCCGCTCTCCTTCGAACGCGAAGTCGTGAGCATACTGCTCGAGGAGCCGTTGCTGGCGGGGGAGTACGGGGAGCGCATCGGTGCGGGACGTTTCCGGAACGAGGTGTATCGGCGGATCTACGAACGGATCGTGGGGGCGGCGGGAACGCTTCGTAACACGGCAGACGTCTTCGGACTCTTTGCCGAGGATCAGGAGATTCTCGACGTGGTCGTCGAGCTGGGACGGCGCGATCGAAGCTCCGCCGTACGGTACGGCGACACCGAAGAGCGGCGCGCGCACCTGGAACGGGTGGTCGAGCGGCTGCGACTCGACAACGAACGAGAGCGGTATCGAGAGTTATCGCATCTCATCGACGAGCGGCTCGCCGGTGGCGAGCAGGTCTCGGAGGAACTGCGCGGAGAGTTCGAAACGCTTGTTGCTAAGCTGAAGCGTTAAGGCCCGAAGCGGGTAGCAGAGCAAAACTGAGAGGAGGTGAACGAAAAGATAATGGCACGTAAAAAGAACGCACCGGTCGCGGACGCCGCACCGCCGGCGACGCTGGAGGAGCTCAAGAAAAAGCTGCTCGCTCGCGGCAAGGTAGCGGGCTCGCTAACCTATGAAGAAATCAACACAGCTTTTGAGGTGCTCGAGGAGATTACTCCCGAGCAGCTCGACGAATTCTTTGAGGAGATCACGGCCGCCGGCATCGAGCTGGCCGACGAGCAAAAGGACGAAAAGCCCG
>JBEKRW010000253.1:0-4330 GCA_049517595.1 Candidatus Cybelea sp.
CCATCTACAGTTCGACCGGCGCGAGTGGATGCGCGCCCAGCATGCGTGGCCGGAACCGACGACCGGGCAGATCTGGACGACGCTGCGCGTGCAGAGCGCGCTCGACTATTCGCTCGGCCAGCAACGCTGGTACGCGCAGAACCACGAGCTCAACGTGCTCGGGTACTCGGATCAGCGCTATATTATGGCTGCCGGCAGCCAGGCGCTGCCCGAGGCGATCGCCGCGACGCTGCCTGCGGGAAGTATTCACCTCGGCCGGCGGCTGACCGCCATCGGAAAGACGAAGGCCGGAGCCTACGCGCTGACCTTTATCCAGAACGGCGCGACCGATGTCGTGCTCGCCGATCGCGTCGTGCTGGCGCTGCCGTTCATCGCGCTGCGCGCGGTCGACTATTCCGGCGCTGGTTTCGATGCGGCGAAGATCAACGCAATCGAGAACCTCGGCTACGGCTTCCATACGAAACTCCATCTACAGTTCGACCGGCGCGAGTGGATGCGCGCCCAGCATGCGTGGCCGGAACCGACGACCGGGCAGATCTGGACGACGCTGCGCGTGCAGAGCGCGCTCGACTATTCGCTCGGCCAGCCTTCGAACAGCTCGAGCAGATCTGGCCCGGCGTCGCGCAGACGTGGAACGGCCGCGCAACCTTCGGCAACGCGCAAGCCGATCCGAACATTTTGGCGAGCTACTCGTGCTGGCTCGTCGGACAGTGCACCACGATCGCCGGCCACGAGGCGCGCCCGCAAGGGCGCGTGCATTTCGCGGGCGAGCATACCTCGGTCGAGTATCAAGGCTTCATGGAGGGTGGCGCACAGTCGGGGATTCGTGCGGCCGAAGAGATCCTCGCGGACTATCGAGTTCAACTCCGTCCCGCGGGTTAGATGCACGTTATCGGAACGGCCGGGCACGTCGATCACGGCAAGTCGGCGCTCGTCGCGGCTTTAACGGGGACGAATCCCGATCGTTGGGAAGAGGAGCGCGCGCGCGGCATGACGCTCGACCTCGGTTTTGCCCACTTGCAGTTTCCCGACGGCACTGAAGGTGGGATCGTCGACGTTCCCGGCCACGAGCGATTCCTTCATAACATGCTGGCCGGCGCCGCGGGCATGGAGCTGCTGCTGCTCGTCGTTGACGCAAGCGAAGGCGTAATGCCGCAGACGCTGGAGCACCTCGCGATCTTGCAGTTTCTCAACGTGCGTCGCGTCGTCGTCGTTGCGAGCAAGATCGACCTGGTCGAGGCCGCGGAACGCGACGAAGCGTGCCGCCGCATCCAACGGCAGCTCCAGGGAACCATCGCAGCGACTGCGCCAATTTTGCCCCTCTCGGCGATAACGGGAGAGAACGTGGCGAAACTTCGGGGGCTGTTGCAGCGCGAGCTTGCGGAGATGCCGCCGCGCAATCGGTCCGCACCGGTATATCTGCCGATTGACCGGGTCTTTACTTTGGCGGGTCTCGGCACCGTCGTAACCGGTACGCTGATGCAAGGAAGCATCGAAACGGGCGACGACCTCAACCTCGAACCCGGCGGCGCGCGGGCGCGCGTTCGCAGCATCGGTGTCTTCGGATCCGTTCGCGATAGAGTCGAAGCCGGTTCGCGCGTCGCGCTGAACCTTGCGGGCATCGATCGCCGCGAGATCGCTCGAGGCCAAGCCGTGGTCGGCAAAGAGCTCTCGGCCGGCCGAAGCTTCGTCGTGCGTTTTACGCCGTTGGAAAGTGCGGCGGGCCTGTTCGCGCGCCGAACGCCTGTGCGGGCCTACGTCGGCTCGGCCGAAGTGCTCGGCACGCTTGTCGCCGAGCAGGCGCCCGAAGGCGGCCGCGAGGTGCGCGCGACGCTGCACTTGCGCGACCCGGTCGTCGCCTTTCCCGGCGTTACGTTTGTGCTGCGGCGTCCGTCGCCGATGGTGCTGCTGGGCGGCGGGGTCGTCGAAGGAACCGAGTCCGCAAACGCAGCCGAAGCAGAAAGTCCCGACGAGGCCGCGGTGCTCGCCGTTCTAAACGATCGCGCACTCGATGCCGTTGAACCGAGCGCGATCGCCACGGCCGCTAATCTGCGCGCAGCGGTGGCGCTTGACGTGCTGGAGCGGCTCGTCGAACGCGGTGCCGTCATCAACGTTTCGAAACCGCGCGCGTATGTGAGCGCAGCCTCCGCAGCTTCCTTACTCGCTCGCGTGCTCGACCAGCTCGACCTGGCGCACAACGAAGAGCCGTGGGCGATGGGCGTGACTTCGATCGCGCTATCGCGCGCGCTGGGAGTGGCCGAACTGCTGCTCGTGCGAATCCTCGAGCATTACGTCGACGGGGGACGCCTCGTCAACCGCGACGGGTACTATGCCGCGCTTGGATATCGGCCGTCGCTGACGGCAGAGCAGCGAGAATTCTTCGACAATCTGGTTCCCCCGGACGAAGCGAAGCCGTTCTTGCCGGCGCCCTTTGCAAGTGCGGTCGCCGCCGTCAAGCTCGCCCGCCTCGCCGGCTGCTCCAAAGCGTTCGACACGATGCTCGCGCAAGGGGAACTCGTGAAGGTCGGCGACGATCTCTATCGCGGCTCTCAGATTGCCGGAGTTCGCGCGCGCGTGGAAGCGCACTTGACGGAAAGCGAACGCATGACGGCGGCGGAGTTTCGCGACCTCATCGGAACCTCGCGCAAGTACGCGGTCCCCTTGCTCGAATGGCTCGACGCACACGGCGTGACGATCCGCAATGGCGACTACCGAACGCTGCGAAGGACCTACGAGCGGTAGTGCCCAGTTGCCTTGAGGGAATGCGAAACGCTCGTCGAGTAGTATGACTTTTGACTGAGCGCACTCCTGCCATTTGGAGACCAGATAAGATGAGCATTTTGCGATATGGCCGCAACGTCATCGGCGCTTGCGCGGCCTTCACGGTCGTCGCCGGTTGCGGAGCTTCGGACTTTGCGGCCCTTCGAGGCGTGAGCCTCGCCCATCGCGCCCACCCTGACGTCCCCAAGAATCTCTACGTCGCAAACTTTGCAAACAACACCGTGACCGTCTACGAGCCGGGCACGGGTACGCCGCTGCGGACAATCACCAGCGGCGTCAAGGCTCCCGTTGCCCTGGCTTTCGATCCGTCGGAATACCTCTATGTAGCGAACTCCGCGTCGTCGACCGTGACCGTCTACTATCCCGAAAGCACGAAGCCGACGCGGACGATTTCGGAGGAGGTCAGCAAACCGCAAGCAATCGCCTTCGACAGCAAGGGCGACATCTACGTCATGAATACCGGCAACAGCACTGTGACCGTCTATAAAGCCGGCACCAACGAACTGATCCAGCAGATCATCACTGGCGTCAAGGGTCCGAGCGCTCTCGCGTTTGACACGTCGGATAACCTCTATGTGGCGAACGCCGCTTCCAACTCGGTGACGGTCTACTCCGGAGACGGAACGGCGAGAACGCTGAGCCGGACGATTACGAACGGCGTTAAGTATCCGCAGTCGCTGGCCCTCGATTCCTCGGGGCGGCTCTACGTTGGCAATGTCTTCGGCGGTTACTACGCCGGCGACGTGACCGTCTACGCTCCGGGCAAGTCGGATCCGATGAAGACAATAAAGAAGAACGTTACGCGGCCGACCGGCCTGATATTCGATTCGTCCAACAACCTATATCTGCTGAGCGGGTCGCATCCGGAATACAACAGCAACTACTCCGATGGCTATGTTGCGGTCTACGCCGCCAACAAGTGGGGTTTTCAACGCGAGGTCACCAGTGGCGTTTTCATTCCATTTTCGGAAGCGATAGGCTCGTCGGGATATCTCAACGTCGCGAACTGCCCAGACTTCTACTCTGGAGGCTCGGTGACGGCCTACGCACCGGGCAGTGGGAAAGTAAATCGCACGATCACAAGTGGCATCGCGTGTCCGGAGGCGGTGGGTTTCGGGCCCTAGCGCTTCCTCGTTAAACGTGCAGCAGCGTGAGGATGCCGATCACGACTTCGATTGCGACGAGCGCGACGATCGTGACCTCGAGGAACTGATCGCGCCGGCTGCGCGACTGGTCGCTGAAGAATCGGTACATCTCGCCGACGCTGGCGAGTTTCGTATCGATCTGGCGCTGCCAATCCGATAGTCCCAGGCGCGTCGCCGCCGCTCGGTAGAGGCGCGCGTAGTACGCGTCTCCCACGACTTTGAGCGCGTTGCTCGAGCGATCCGTCAGCTCGAGGACGTCCACGATCAGATAGCGCAGCGTCGCGGCTTGCTCGGCCTCGCGGTGCCCGCGCAGCGATCGCGGCGGGCCCCCAGGCTGCATCTTGTAGATTCCGTCGAGCTCGCTATCGAGCAGCGCGTCGTAGGTGCGCAGTTCGAGCAGCTGC
>JBEKRW010000254.1:0-3942 GCA_049517595.1 Candidatus Cybelea sp.
TTACGATCGGAATGCACAGTTCGCTGCATGTAGTGCGGCATCGTGAGCGTGACGTCACGCTGCGCACCGCCCTGAGCGAGACGCACCGTGTCACCCTGAGCGGAGTCGAAGGGCTGCCGAAGCGCGACCGGTCCACCGCATCCTGCAAGGAACGCAACCGCTAACAATAATAAGGCTCCGGGTAAACTCAAATTCAAGCGTTTCAACGCTGCCTTCCTTTCGAATAAGAGGCGGTGTTCGAGTTTCCGAGGCTCACTGCTGCGCCGTAGGGGTCCGAAGACGAAGCAAACTTCTTGTAGGGCAATCCGCCTGCTGGGTAATGCCACCAGTCCACCTTGCCTTGGCCTCCGTCCGGGCACCACAAGTTGGCACCGATAACCGCCTTGGCTTGTTTTCCGTGAAATAACGTGTTCGTCTTGCCGACGAAGAACGGGTTTACGACGTCGGTGTAGTCGTTGTAGCAATCGTCGCTCAAGACCGTTTCGCTGACAAACGTGAGAGTCGTCCCCTTGAGGGTGGCGCGAGCGAGGCCTGCTTGGTAAGTGCCGCCTGCCTCTTGGTCGCCGAGCACGATATACTTGCCGTCCCACGACGTCCCGCCCGGGAAATTGATCGTGATGCCGCTCGTCGTGAGCAACGTCATGCTCTTCGATCCCGAAAGTAGAGCGCAGTAGGCACGCCCGCCGGACGAGGTCTCACTAGTGCCGACGAGGTCACCGCTGCGGTCGTAGCCCATCGTCCACAAGTATGTGCACGAACTGTCGCTGTAGGTGGTGCCTTTGCTCGGGTTGCCGCCGGGATAGACCGTAACTTCACCCGGATCGAAGCTGGTGACGGCGACGTCACCATTGGGACCGATCGAGCAGCCAATCGGCGTGCCGCCCGATTCGTAGGTATTGAGCAACGTCGTGCCGCCGTGCGCGTATTCGACCAAGTTACCCGCGTCGAAGTTCGCAATGTAGATGTCGCCCTTTCCATCGACGCACATGCCGTACGGGCCGTCGAACCCGGTCAGTGTCCCGAGCGACTTTCCGCTCTTGTAGTTGTAGATGTAAACGTCGTTCGTGTCGTCGTCCCCGACATAAAATAGCCTCTTCGTCGCTAACGAGTTAGGTGACATCGAGGATCTGTTGCGATCGCGATGCGCCGGCAGCGGCGCGTAATGCGGCACCGTCAGCGCAACGGCACCTCGGGCGACGTCACTCTGAACGGGGGCGAAGGGTTGTCGAAGGGCGCCGGGTAGTCCACCGCACCCCGAGAGGAACATCGCCGCAGCAAAACAGCCAGCCAACAGCGTGGTCGCCGTTTGCGGTGGAATGCCAGATGCTAAATGGAAACCCCTCAATTCGTCCTCCGACGAACTGAGCTACGCGGAACCCCCCAGCCGCACCCTGGCCGTTAGGTCCCGTCTAGGTCCCATGCGCGCTCCACCCGAGCACCGCGGCGAGTCCGCGAATCTGTTCGCGCTGCGAATGTGCCGGGCGAACGTGTTGCGCGATCAGGAGGCTCTTGAGGCGGTAGAACGGCGGCGCGTTTTTCCCGAGGATTTCGAGCGCGGTTCCGGCCGCGCGATACGCCGCGCTCTCGTCTCCGAGGCGCTCGAAGATCCGCGCTTCGACGCGGCGACTCCAGGCCGCGATGCGCGCGTCTCGGTCGCCGGTCTCATCCCTGACGCGGTCGCAGATAGCCCGCGCTTCATCGTGCCGCCCGGCTTGGGCGAGCGCCTCGGCCTCGCTCAGGTGGGAGTGCCACCAAGTCTGCGAACCGCTGGCCGACTCTGCCCGGGTTTCGCGAGCCAAGCGGACGGCGTCGTCGTACGCGCCCTTGTCGAACGCGACGCAGCTGAGCATGCTCAGGGCCGGCCCGTTGCGGCGACCGATCGCATATTGAAGTTCTAAGGACTCTTGCGCCAATCGCTGCGCGTCGTCGAGCCGCCGCTCGATGCGAGCCAGGCCGCCTAGCTGAAGCAACGCGTGCGAGACTTCGTCCAACAGACCGTGCGCGACGGCGAAACGATGGAACGCGCTGCACGCTTCACGGGCGCGCGCCGGTCCGCCGCTGCTGTCGCACGCGAGCATGGCGTCAATCTTGAGGTACGTCATTCGCACGGCCGGCGACACATACACACCGTCCAATGCAGCCGGGTTTTTCGCGTGCGTCGTAGCCGCGGCGTTGAAATCGCCTCGTTCGAAGTAGCAAAATGCCAGGTTCGACAGCGCCGAACTCAGCGTGTCGCGCGCGAGCGGAGAACGCGATGCCGCCGCGTGCGACTCGACCTGCATGATCGAGTGTTCCAAGCAAGCCGAAGCCTCGGACTCGCGCCCGGTTTCGTACAGCACCGTCGCCTTGGCCAGTAGCGCTCGAGCCAGGCCGAGCCCGCGTTCATCGCCGTTAAGCGCAAACGCGCGCTGCAACTCGCGTTCGGCGGCAGCTACGTCACCATCGCCAAGGAAAAGCTCGGCTAGAACGGCGTGCCCCCAAATTCGTTCCGCACCCGTCATCGTCGCCACGACCGGCGCGAAATATCCGACGGCCGCACTGGCGTGGCCGGATCCGGCAAGCGAAATCGCCGTCTGTAGCCGGGTACCGAACGATGTGCCTTCTACCGATAATCCGGAGACCGCGCGCGCCGCGTCGGCGCGGACTTCTTCGGCGACGATGCGTCGCGCTAGGGCAAGATCGCGGTAGAACTGGCTTCGGGAGAGCCCAAGATCTCCGGCCACAACTTTGTGAGGTTGGCCGAGGAGATCACACCGGGTCACGATTGCATGGAGTCGCTCGCCGTTTTCGTGGCCGGCCCGGAGGCGATCCACCGCCTGAAGCGCCGCAGCCTGCGATGGCTCGACTTCGCCTGACCCGTCGCCATGCGGCAGCGCGTTACGCAAAATCCCGGCGATATCTACGAGGGGCGCGGACGTTCGGCTCGGCCGGCGGCCCTGAACGCTCATACCAAAAGTATTCCCCAGTTTGCTTTTTCCGCCTCCGGCGGCGGTCGCGGGGCCGCCTCGTGAGCCCGCTCGCACGGCTCGCCTAGCAACAAAGGCGAGATACAATTTTACGTGGCGGGCACCATGTCACGAAAACTGCAGCAGGGTATGCTGCCGCTCCTGAATCGCGTGAACGGCCCAAACCCCGGCTGGAACCAGCATCGTATTCGGGATCAGGTGGCTCGCGAGGTCCTCGTAGACGTCTTTGGCCGGCAGATGAAGCTGTTTGGCAATTCGCGTAGCGTAGCCATGGGTCGCGAGATTACAAACGAAAAAGCGCGCGTTTGCATCTGCGATTAATGCCGGTGCCGACGTATCCCAGTCTCCGCCTTTCTTCTTCAAAATCGGATTGCCCGTGATCTTCGCCTTCGCATCGCTCGCGGGTACGCTGTTGGTCGGGATCACGTAGCGGCTCCACATTGCATCGTCGAAAGCGTACAGCACCGAAACGCCGTGGTAAAAGACCACCGCCGGCGCAACCTCGCTCGCCGGAACGCCGAGCACGTGATACGCATTAAGCGTGCTGCGGATAGCGCCCAGCGCCACCGCTACCTCGGAGATGCAGGCAAACAGATACTTATGCTTTGCGGACGTTGCGAGCGCCGCATCAAACGTCGCAATCTCGAAACCACGTGGAAGAACCTCTTCCATCGAAGGCGCCCCCGCCGGCGACGCGGCGGGTTGCGGCGCCACGCCGGAGGTTGGCGCCAGCGCGGCCAGCGCACCGGCAGCCGTGAGAAAATCTCCGCGCGTCTGCATTCGCCGGTTTTAAAGCAGCGGCGGCTTGCAGGCGCCCTTTGTAACTTCGCAGATGGCCATCCACTCCGGAGCCGAACCGGTACTAAACGGCGATCCTTTCACGGCGGTCAGTGCGCCGCTGCTTCCGATTTTATATGCGGAGACGTTCGCCGAGCTGAAATTCACCGCGTAGGCAAACTTACTGGTCGAGTCGACC
>JBEKRW010000255.1:0-3935 GCA_049517595.1 Candidatus Cybelea sp.
CGTGCAGGGCATCGCGTTGGCGGACCGCGCCTACCAAAGCGCGCTCGAATATGCGATGGAGCGCGTGCAGGGCCGCGACCTCAAGCCCGGCTCGCGTACGCCCGAACCGATCTTCAACCACCCCGACGTGCGGCGCATGTTGATGTGGCAGAAGGCGACGATTGAGGCGATGCGCGGCCTCGCCTACGTCACCGCGGCATCGCTCGACTATGCAACCCGCCATCCGGACGAAAAAGTGCGTAAGCAGCATAAAGCCTTCGTCGAGTTGATGATTCCAGTCGTCAAGGGCTGGTGTACCGAGAACGCCGTGGACTTATGTTCGACCGCGCTGCAAGTCTTCGGCGGCATGGGTTACATCGAGGAGACCGGGATCGCGCAGCAGTACCGCGACGTGCGCATCACGACGATTTACGAAGGAACGACCGGGATTCAGTCACTCGACCTAATCGGGCGCAAACTGCTGCGCGACATGGGCGCGACGGCTCGCACCGTCGGCAAAGAGATGGAATCGGTCGCCAAAGAGTGCGCCGGCCACTCCGACAAGACGGTCAAACGGATCGGCGAAGCGCTCGGCAAGGCGCTCGCGATTTTAAACGAGACCTCGCAGTGGATCGGGATGAATGCGATGGGCGATCTGCATAAAGCCTTCGCGTGCTCGGTGCCGTATCTGCGGCTCTGGGGTGCGGTGGCCGGAGGCTGGCAGATGGCGCGTGCTGCGGCGATTTCGGCGGCGAAGATCGCCGCCGGCGATCCCGAGGCCGACTTCTATCGCGCGAAACTGGCGACGGCGGCATTTTATGCAACGCACGTACTGTCGCAGTGCGCCTGGTATAAGCGACAGATTGTCGAGGGTTCGGGCGACGTGATGTCGGTCAGCGACGCACAGTTCCAGCTGGATCGAAAAGTCGCAGCAGGCGTATAACCGTGATACCCGCCGATCCGGCCGCGCGTGGCGCCAATCGCGTACGCGTTATCACGCTGGATAATCCGCCGGTTAATGTGCTCTCGTTTGCCTATTGCGCCAAGCTGCACGCAACGATCGAGGCCGCGCACGCCGACGACTCGGTAGAAGCCGTCGTTTTCACGGGCGCGAACGGCCTCTTCAGCGGCGGCGCCGAGATCAACGACTTCAACAGCGAGCTTCCGGCAGACGCCATTACCATCCGGGATGTGATCCGCGCGGTCGAGTTGAGCGTCAAGCCGCATATTGCGGCAATCGACGGCGTCTGCTTGGGCGGCGCGTTGGAACTCGCGCTGGCTTGCGACTATCGCATCGCGACCCCGCGTTCGAAGCTGGGGCTGCCGGAGATTAAACTCGGGCTTCTGCCCGGTGCCGGCGGAACGCAACGCCTGCCGCGTTTAATGGGTGCTCGCGCCGGACTGGAGTTCATGTTGAAGGGCTCGGCCGTTCCAGCGGCACGCGTGCTCGAGCTCGGGATTCTCAACGAGCTCGTCGACGGGAACGTCGTCGAACGCGCAATCGCGTTGGGCAACGAGGTTCCACCGAAGCGGCGGATCTCGGCACTCCAAGCGACGATTGCACCGGACGTTCCAATGCAAGCCGCGCCGTTTGTCGTCGCGCAGGCGCATAAGATGGTTCCGCCGGAAGACAACGGCGGTTTCGCCGCGCATAAACTGATCGACGCGGTGCAGGCCGCCGTCGAACTGCCGTTTGCGTTCGGCATCGCGCGCGAGGCACGGCTCTTCGACGAGCTCGTGCGCTCCGAGCCGTCGCTCGCTTTGCGCCACCTGTTTTTCGCCGAACGCGAGCTGGATAAAATTTCTGGGCTGGAACGCGCAAAACCGCTGACGGTAGCGAAGGCGGGCGTCGTCGGGGCGGGCACCATGGGCAGCGGCATCGCGATTGCTTTCGCGCAAGCCGGCGTTCCGGTCGTGGTCGTGGATACGAACGAAGAAGCGGTGGATAAAGCGCGTCAGACGGTAATGGGCATGTTCATGTATCAGGTGCAAAAAGGACGCCTGACGCAGGAAGAGGCGTGGCAGCGTGGCCAGTCGATAACCTTCACGGACGATTGGAACGAGCTGGCCGATGCGGACCTCGTCGTGGAGGCGGTCTTTGAGGATCTCAACGTCAAGCGTGAAGTGTTTGAAAAGTTGGACGGGATCGTCAAGCCCGGCGGGTTGCTCGCGAGCAACACTTCGACGCTCGACATCGACGCGATGGCCGCAGCGACGAAGCGCCCCGAAAACGTTTTTGGCCTGCACTTCTTCGTGCCGGCGAACATCATGCCGCTGCTCGAGATCGTGCGTGGGCGCGCGACGTCCCCGCAAGCGCTGGCGACGGCCTTTGCGATCGGAAAGGCGATGAAGAAGAAGGCGGTGCTCTCCGGCAACGCGTTCGGGTTTATCGGTAACCGGATGATCTTCGACTATGCGCGCGAGGCCTTTGCGCTCGCTGAAGAGGGCGTCACACCGGCACGCGTCGATGCGGTGATGAAAGACTTTGGCTTTCCAATGGGGCCGTTTGCGATGAGCGATCTCTCCGGCCTCGACATCGGGATGCACGTTCAAAAACTTCAGGGCGAGGCCGGCCGGGGGCGCACGAATGTGCTCGAAGCGCTCGTCGCGCAACAACGGCTCGGTCAAAAAACGATGGCCGGCTTTTTCAAGTACGACAAAGCAGTCGGGAAGGGACGCGAGCCGATCGCCGATCCGCTCGTCGAGCAGCTTTTTGCGCAAGCGGCCCGCAAGGCCGGCATAGCGCCACGCGTCGTGACCGATCGCGAAATTCGGGATCGCCTGCTCTATGCGCTGATCAATCGCGGCGCCTATCTGCTCGAGGAGGGCGTGGCCTTGCGGCCCGGCGACATCGATATCGTCTACGTCTACGGCTATGGCTTCCCGCCGCATCACGGCGGCCCAATGTGGTATGCCGGCGAGGTTGGCGCCGGGCGGGTCTACGAGCGCATCCGCGACTTCGAGGCGACCTTCGGGCCGCAATGGAAGCCGTCTGCGCTGCTCGCACGCGCTGCAGAAACGTCCGGAGTATTGCGCGATGCGTGAAGCGGTGATCGTCTCGGTTGCGCGCACGCCGATCGGGCGCGCGTTTCGCGGCGCTTTCAATCAAACGCCGGGCGCGACGATGGCCGGACACGTCGTCAAGCTGGCGATCGACCGAGCCTCCGTCAGACCGGAGGAGATCGAAGACGTCATCATGGGCTGCGGCTTGCCTGAAGGCGCCACCGGCAATAATATCGGCCGGACGGCCGCACTGCGCGCCGGCTGCCCCGTCGCCGTCTCCGGACAGACGGTAAGTCGCTACTGCGCGTCGGGCCTCGACGCGATTGCATCGGCGGCCAAGCGCGTCATCGTCGACAATGCCGAGATCGTCGTGGCGGGCGGCGTCGAGTCGATTAGCATGGTGCAGAACGAGTTGAATCTCCACTTTTTTGCCGAAGAGTGGTTGCTGCGCCACGAGCCGGATATCTACACGCCAATGCTTTACACCGCCGACTTCGTCGCGAAAAAATACGGCGTTTCGCGCGAGCGTCAAGACGAGTACGCGCTGCAGAGCCAGCAACGCACGGCTGCCGCGCAGACGGCGGGGCGTTTCGATATCGAGATCGTGCCGATGCCGTCGTGGAAGTACGTGCAAGATCGCGAAACCGGCGCCGTCGCCGAAGAGCTCGTCGAGCTCGGCAAGGATGAAGGCAATCGTCCCGACACGACCCTTGAGGGGCTGGCCAAGCTCAAGGGCGCCGTCCCCGGCGTCGCCGATACCACGATCACGGCCGGTAACTCATCGCAGCTTTCCGACGGCGCGGCCGCCGTCGTGGTGATGTCCGCGCAGAGCGCGACGGCACGCGGATTGCAGCCGCTGGGCATATATCGCGGATACGCGGTAGCGGGGTGCGAGCCGGGCGAAATGGGAATCGGGCCGGTGTATGCGATCCCCAAACTGCTCGATCGCCACG
>JBEKRW010000256.1:0-5935 GCA_049517595.1 Candidatus Cybelea sp.
TTCGACGATCAAGGCGGCTTGGGGTTCCGCGTCCCAATGATGATCGTGTCACCGTACGCGCGAGAAACCTCATCGAGCCAGCCGGGCTATGTATCCCATACGCAATACGAGACGGCCAGCATCGTAAAGTTCATCGAACAGAATTGGGGTTTAGCGCCGTTGCAGCTGCCCGACACGCGGGCGACGAGCATCGGCGACTCCTTAAACTTCTACCAGACGCCGCGCTCATTTAGCGTGATCCCATCGGATCATTCTCAAACATTCTTCCTGGATCAAAAACCGTCCGGCCTACCGCCCGACACGCAATGAACGGACGATGATATCGCGGCTACCCTCGCCGGAGTGACAAAACTCGGTCCCGCTAAATGGTGCGCAAACCGGTTGCTGCCTCTTGCGCTTGGGTTTTCTTGAGGTGAAGCGCCGAGGCGTAAAGACGGTGGGAAGTATCCTTCGGAATGCGTTGAACGGCGTCGAGAGCAGCGACGTTTTTGTGAGCGCCGTTCGTTTTCAAAAGTAGCCCCTGACCCCCGCTATGGTGCGCTAAAGAGGGACCAAAACAAGCGTGCCGAGGGTACTTTCTGGCAGTACGAGATCGCGGAAGTATATCCAGATGCCTTCGCTGCTGAAAGCGCGGCTGCGTCGATATCCGCTCTATTCGCCGAGTGATATATGGCGGCATCAATAAGGTCGTCATTAGCGCCGACCAATACCTTAACCCCAACCCTGTACGCTCCGTTTAGGGGAGCCGAGAGCGGGATCGTGGGTTGAGCCTCTCGGGTTTCAGCGGACGTATGAAATGGGTCTTTGCAGTCAAGGGCAAACGGCGTGGTGATTGGGCTAGCCGTTGGCACGCCCTGAACCGTGTTTGGCAAGGGATTGCCGCTCGCCTTCTCGGCTTTCGGTACGTTCCCGCGTCCGTCATAGGCGGGCGGCAAGCATGAATAGTGGCGATACATGTTTGACTCATCCAACCTTGTTGCGCTCGCGACCCAAGCGTGATGTATAACGACAGGAAATGGAAACGCTACGGTGAGCAGAGTTGACTGTATTCGTATGGCATTCCCATTCGAAGTATCGGTATCGACCCATTTCTGAACCTCGTGCATCTCCACGCCTTGCGCATTCCATTGGAACCAACCGTGATCAGTATCGGCGAACATCGTCGCCGCCTCGATGGTCCTCATCCTACCAGAAGCGAGTTCATAAACGAAGGACGTGGACGGGTCGGTTGCAGGCTGTACGTCGTTATCTGCATCAGGTCGTTTAGCGTCTAGCGGCATCTCCTCTGTTCCAGAGGGGCGCATAAACTGAACAACCGCCGGGCAAAACGCGTCCATAGCCCGTGCATTGGTGCTGCACGCGACCACCGCGATGCCCAGTCCAAGCAAGAACAGCACAACCATTTCGCCCCGGCCTTTAAATAATTGGTTTCTCCTTTTTATAGCGCTTCGCGTAAACAGATCCATCGCGGCTACGCTGCTCGATCATGTGTGGCTCGAGCAAAAAAACTTGAATGGTGTCGCAAAGGAACGCCGCGTCGCAGGCATTGTTGGCTTAGCGCTTCGTTTCCGGCGGCTTGTCTTCAAGCGCGAGGTTCCCCGACAGCTTGCCGTAGGCATCTGCCTGCGTGATCAGCTCGTTTGCCTTCTTCTTAACGGCCGCAACCGCGTCGGCACCCGCTACGAAGCGAAGCGGCGGCTCATCCAGGCTTGCGAGATATACGAGCGCCTCAGCGAGCTTGGCGGGGTCGCCGCCCTGCTTTCCATTCATGCTGTTCCACGCAGCGACAGTTTGCTCGCTGCGCTCCGCGTAGTCGTCGATTGAGGGCTTGGCATATGTCGTCGATTCCGGCGAGAGAAGTTCAGTGCGGAAGAAGCCAGGTTCGACTAGCATCGTGTGGATGCCAAAGGGCGCGACCTCGGGAGTTAGGGACTCGATCCAGCCCTCGACCCCGAACTTAGACGCTGAGTAAGCGGTACAAAATTCCTGACCAACGATGCCAGCGGTTGAAGAAATAGCTACGATAAGGCCGGAGCGTTGGGCGCGCATGACAGGGAGGACCGCACGAGTGACATTCATTGGGCCGAACATGGTGGTCTCAACCTGCGCGCGGAACTCCTCGGGTGCGATCTCCTCAAAGAATCCGGCGTAAAAATTACCCGCGTTAGGCGGCGCGGGCGGCGTCCTTAGCCTCACGGAAATTTGTAACGTCGACCGCCACGACGAGGAGGTGATCGTGAACTCCGAGTGCGGACTCGATTCGCTCCGGGTTGCGCCCTGTGGCGACGACTGCATGACCCGCGGCCAGAGCAGCCTTCGAGATGTCGACGCCCATACCGCGGCCTGCCCCAGTAACGAACCAGATCTGCTTCTTCATGATGTCTCAACCGCTCCCGACTGCGATCACGTGATCGACCTTATCTAACGTAGCTCACGCCACCTCTGATCTATCGACCGCGCCGCGCGCCTCGTAAAGTAATCGCAGCGCACACCGAAGCTGGCCACGATCCACGGCGCAACGCCGATGTGAACCGCGTGCATCCGGGCCAGCGCGACGAAGCATGGTTCAAGCGCGAGATCGCGCCGAAGCTGGATGCGCTCTCACTCCAGGAGATCGCGGCGGCGACGGGCCTGTCGCTCGCGTCTTGCTCGCGCTTTCGGGCAGGCTCGCAGATTCCACATCCACGGCATTGGGAGGTCTTGCACAACTGACGGCTTCGTGACGCTCGTTTCGCCGGGGGCAACGTCCGGGCGCGGCGAACGCTCTTCGCCGAAGGATTGGTGTAGGCTTCAGGAAGGACGCCAAGTGAGCATCGTAACCGTGAATCGCTACGCACTTATCATAAGCTTGGCCGCCGCATTGCTTACTGGTTGCGGCGGATCGCACCCGCCGAACGGTGCGCCGGGCGTGACGCCGCCGATGCCGGCGATTGCGTCGGGTCGGAGCGCGGCTCATCGGCTTTCCGCTTCCTATCAACAGCTGTATCGCTTTAGTCCGGCACAGGACGGAGCGCGCCCCGGAGGGGGACTGCTTGACGTAAGTGGCACGCTGTACGGGACAACCGACGCCGCCGGTCGAGGGGGTAAGGGCAAGGGCACCGTTTACCGCATCACTACCGGCGGCGAACACAAGGTGCTCTACCGCTTCCAGGGCGAGCCCGATGGAAGAAATCCACAATCGGGATTACTCAACGTGAACGGCACGCTCTACGGCACGACGGAGAACGGGGGCCCGAGTGGCAACGGAACCGTTTATAGCGTAAGCACGTCCGGGACGGAAAAGGTGCTGTACGCATTTAAGGGTGCGGGCGGCTCGGACGGATGCCGTCCGGAAGCCCGCTTAGTCGACGTGATGGGTACGCTCTACGGCACGACGACCGGATGCGGTAATTTCAAATGCAATAGTGAATATGGCTGTGGAACTGTTTTCAGCGTAACCACAAGCGGCCAAGAGACCGTTCTGCACAGTTTCGCCGGTTGTTGCTCCGACGGCGCCGATCCGGAGGCGGAGTTGACCTATGTTAATGGCGTACTCTACGGCACCACATCCATTGGCGGGCTTGAGGATCCGGGCAGCGGCGGAACCGTTTTCAGCATCACTCTGGCCGGCGAGGAAAAGGTTCTCTACACATTTCAAGGCGGCTCGGATGGAGCTGAGCCGGATTCGGGGTTGATCGACGTAAACGGCATGCTGTACGGAACGACGTTTTACGGTGGTAGCCATGCCGCATGCGACGACGGGCAAGGATGCGGCACCGTCTATCGTGTCAGCACGACGGGTGCTGAAAAGGTACTATACGGCTTCGCGGGCCGTTCCGATGGGGCAGGGCCGGCTTCCGATCTGAGCGAGATGAACGGCGTGCTCTATGGAACGACTTCGTACGGCGGGAACTCTCACGGTTTCGGTTCCGGTACCATCTTCAAAGTCTCCACCACCGGAAGGGAACGCGTGCTCTATAGGTTCGGCGCGACGCAAAACGACGGTGTAACGCCGTCGTCGCCCCTCACCAAGCTCAACCGAACGCTCTATGGAACTACAGCATACGGAGGCGGCACGCACGGGTATGGAACCGTCTTCGCCTTGACGCCTTAGCGCACGCCGCCGCGCCCGCGAGGCCGCAGCGCGGAAGCTGGTCGTCCTCGCCTACGCGTTTCCCGTTCAGGTCTAGACTTCGACGCGAATTACGCTTGGCGTGGAATACGGTATCTATCCCTCTAGGCAGCCGGTGGAACCGTGGCATTTCTTATAATTGCTTGGAAAGGCAGTCGCCGATGTAAGAAGGCTTCTAGTTCTCCAGCTTCGGTTCGCTACGTGGAAGCGAGAACGCGATAAGCGCGCGCACGCCCGGCGCGAGTCCGCGGCTCACGACTGCATACGGCGTGACGATCAACCCGAGTTCTTGCAAGCGCGAGGCGGCCGCAAGCAGCTCGGTTCCGCTGGTGACGACGTCTTCGAGCAGCAAGACGCGTTGGCCGGCGTGATACGGACCCTCGACGTATTCGTTGGCGAAGGCGCCGTAGACTTTGGGCTTCTTGCGAACCGCGATCATCGGTATTCCGGACATCTGCGAGACTGCGGTCGCGATCACCACGCCACCAAGCTCGGTGCCGCCAATTAAGTCTGGGCTCGTCTCTTCGATGATCGGAGTGAAGAGCCGTGCAATTCGGCGCAGCACGTGCGGATCGGAAAAAAGGCGGAACTTATCGATGTAGTAGTCGCTCGGGCTGCCGCCGGAGAGAATGTAATCGCCGCGAGTTAACGCGCGCTCGACGATGACCTTGCGCAACCAGGCAATTTCCTGCATCCCTATATGGTCCACTGCCAAGCGTTCCAGGACTCGACGACCGGATTGGGATTGAATCCCTTGAAATCGACGCTGATCGGCTCCATTTGGCGAAGCCACATCGTGAAGATGGCCGGGTTGTCTCGCGCTAGCAACTCTTGAATGCGATAATAGGCTGCGGTCCGTGTCTTCCGGTCGTAGTGCGTCAGCGCAACCTGTTGAGCGGCCTGCATGTCGGGGCTGCAATAGCGTGAGTAGTTGTAGCCGCTGGGTGGGAAGTTCTGGCACTGCAGCTGCGTGCTGTCGTCCGGATCGACGCCCGCATACCATCCGGAGACGGTGATGTCGAATCGCCCGAGCTGCAAGATGCCGCCCATGCCGGCGGGCGCGTAGAGGATGTCGCCGGGATAGAACTTGATCTCCGACTCGATCCCAGCTTCCCGCAGCATCGCTTGCACTTCGACGGCCTCGCGCCGGCGCGTAGCGCTCGAGTTATTCGTAACCATGAGCAGATCCAACGCCTGGCCGTTCTTGCGCACGATACCATCGGGGCCCGGTGACCAGCCCGCTTCGCCCAGCAACTTTCGCGCGATTGCCGGGTCGTGCGGATAGGAGCGAACGTGCGGGTTGAAGGCCCACATCCAGTCGGGAATGTCTTCGGTCGCCACCGACTGCTGATTGTACGCGAGTTTTTGCACGAGCTCTTGCTTGTCGATCGCGTAGGCGACGGCGAGCCGTACGCGCGGATCTCGCAGGAGCGGACTCGAGCAGTTCATCTGAAGGTAGTAGTAGCCGTTGACGTTTACCCAGACGATCCGCACGTCGGGCGCGTCATGCAAGGACTGGTACGTTTCGATCGACGCTTGGAACAGATAATCGATCGCATGCGTGCGCAGGAGGTTGACCGAGGTCTCCTCGTCGGGAATGATCTTGACGTCGATGCGCTGTAACCCGGGCGTCCCCATGAAGAAAGCGTCGTTACGCTCGAGCGTAATGTGATCGCCGCGTGCCCACTCGACGAACTTGAACGGCCCGTCGCTCACGACCGGCTTGTTGTTGAACGATACCTGATTGATGTTGGGGTATTGCGCCAAAACGTGCGCCGGAGCAATCATGTACGGTTGATCGCTCTCGGCGAAGAAGGAATCGAC
>JBEKRW010000257.1:0-5626 GCA_049517595.1 Candidatus Cybelea sp.
GACCCCGTCCGGCAACGCGCAAACCGTCCGCCAGCGCCTGTTCCACGATGCGCTGCAGTCTCCAATCGACGTTGGTGACCAGCGTGTCGCCCGGCACTGCGGGCTTGGATCCGAGACGCAAGTTTGACACTACGGCGCCGGTTGCGTCGACCACGACGCGCTCGCCGCCGGGCGTGCCGCGCAGATAGTTATCGTAGGAAAACTCCAGGCCGTCCTTGCCGATAACGTCGTTGGGTGAGTAGCCCTTGGATTTGAGCCGCTCGAACTCGTCTTGCGTAATCGCCCCGACGTAACCGATGAGATGCGAACCCTGCGGGCCCTGCGGATAGTCGCGGATCGGTTGAACCTCTAGATCGACGCCGGGCAGGTCTGCAAGCACCTCCGAGAGCCGCGCTACCGTCGGCACCGGTAAACCCGTTGCGAGCACGACGGGGCCGTACGGTTCGTTTGCGGCGACTTGCGCAAAGCTGGAATAATCGAGGCCGCGATGATGCAGCAGCCGTTGCCGAAGCGACGCCTTACTCAGGTGGACGATGCCGGCCAGCGACGTCAGCTCGCTTTCGACGTCGTCGACTTCTGAGGGAATCAGCCCAACGACGAACGAGGGACGGCTCCGCGCGAGAACTCTGCCGAAACGGTCGGCTATGATTCCGCGCGGCGCCGCTACGGGGATGAGGCGGATGCGGTTGGCGAGGGCCCGCGCGCGATACGTCGCGCCATCCACGATCTGGATCTGAACGATTCTCGCTACGAGGGCAATCAGCGAGATCGCCACGATCGCCGCGAAGGCCGCCAGTCGCCACGTTGGGAGACGCCACGACGCCGAGCGCGAATCGCGCCGTTGCATCATTGCCGCGCTTCGAAGCGACGCACGGCGAGCATGGCGGCAATGACGATCGCACCGTTGAGCAACGCTTCGAAGAGCGCCTCATGCAAATGCATCGTTCCTAGCCCGGCGGGATATCCGCCCAGCGCCATTGCGGCCCAAAAAATCAGGGCGCGCAGCAGCGTCGCGAGGACCGTTACGCCGCTGACCAGCGGAATGGAATCCGAAAAGAATCCCCGCGACAGCATGCTTGCCACGACCGCACTGATGCAGGTCGAAATCATCCAGGCGGCTCCGGTTCCGGCCGACAGCGCGTCTTCGCAGAGTCCCGCGATCAACCCGTAGACGGCGGCACGGCGCGCGTCTACGCGAATCGCATACCAGACGACGACCACCAAGACGAAGCTCGGAGACACGCTGCGAATCGCCAGAGCGTGCACGAGCGTGGCTTGAACGACGATCGCTGCTGCAAGCCATGCGGCCGCCACGTACCACGGTGGTCCGGCAAACGGCGCGACGTGGGGTTTACTTCGGAACGACGACAACGCGGTCGAGGGCGCCGAGATCGACGGAGGTCTGCAACACGACGGTTTGATAGAGCGTGGCGGTACCGCGCTCGACTTGGGTCACGGTGCCGATCGGAACGCCGGAGTGAAACGATCGGCCTTCACCGGTCACGACGACGTCGCCGACTCGCAACGGCGCGTCCTGTTCGATGTAGTCGTCAACGACGCTGGTGAGATTTCCGCGCGCGATTCCCCACCAGCGCCCCCGCCGCACGACGGCAGGTATGCGGCTGGTGTAATCCGTGACGAGCACGACCGTACTCGACAACGGCGCCACGGCGATCACGCGGCCGACCGCGCCGCCGGCCGCGACGACGCCTTCATCGGCTCGAACGCCGGCTAACGAGCCCTTGTCGATCGTCACGGCACGGGATTCGTTTTCGGGTGGAAACCCGATGACGCGGGCCTCGATGCCGTGATAGAGGTCCACCACCGGACGCAGCGCACGTTGCTGTGCGGAGGCCGCCGACGGTCGCCGAGATGCCGTTCTCGGCAACGGCAAAGAACGCGCTCGCGACCGTCGAGATGGGGCTAGCGGCGCCGGCGCGCTGCGCACCGATCTGAAGCAGCGCGAGCAGCCCTGCGACGATGATGATGCTGATCAGCGCGAAGAGCTTTCGTTCGTCTCTATACGTGAAGATGACCGCAGGCTTTCATGGCGACGGCAATTTCGTGGTTGGAAGCGTAAATCCCAACCCGCGCAGCGTTCGCACGACCCGGGCCAACGGCAAGCCCATCACCGTGTAGAAGTCGCCCTCGATCGCCTCCACCAACGAGGCGGCGCGCCCTTGGATGCCATAGGCACCGGCTTTGTCCAGCGGCTCGCCGGTTGCCAGGTAGTCGGCGATCTCGGACGCTTCGAGCCGATAGAAGCGCACGCGTGTCGAAGAACGCTCCTGCACTCGTTGCGGGATGCCCGGAACTGCTAGCGCAAACGCCGTATGGACGACGTGCTCCCGTCCCGAGAGCGATTCCAACATTCGAGCCGCGTCGGGCAGATCGCGCGGTTTGCCCAGCGGTATGCCGTCGAGATCTACCACCGTATCGGCAGCGAGAACTGGGGCGTCGAGCGGCCTGCGCTGCAGTTCGAGCGCGGTGCGAAGCTTCTCACTCGCGTGATGCGAGGCCAGGCCGGCCGGCGACAAGCCCGGCAGTGGCATCTCGGCGTAACCGCTTGCCGCCACCTCGACGATCAAACCCAGCGAGCGTAGCAGCTCCAACCGGCGAGGGGACTCGCTGGCAAGGACGATCCGCGAGAGAGGCGTTCCGCCATTCACAGCGTTTCAGTAATACAAGGTACCGCCAACGTCGACGTATCCGTTTTCATGGCGACCGCGAGGGTCGCGATGCGTCCAGTGGATGACGCCGCCGAGCGGGTAGTACTCGTATTCGCCTTTGACTAGGACGCTCTGGCCGGTCGAGAGCGGGATCGCACCGGTAAAATCGGTGTTCGCCTCGACGCGTACGACGAGCGCGCAACCGGAGTCGAGCCGAAACAGAAAGCCTTCGTGCGGGCTGCTACGGCCCGCTCTCACTCCAAAGATCCGCGTGACTCTGCCCCGCGCGACGACCTCGACGCTGGAACGTTGCGCGGAATACGCCGAGCAAAGTGCGGCATCGTTCGGAGTTTGTGAGGCCGAGCACGCACAAAACGATCCGCCGATCGCTGCGATCAGCGCCACGCGCCATCTATCCATCGGCCTGGAATCCATAAAGCCGGTGGGCAACGATGTAGTGCCAGACCGGTTCCGGAACGAGGTAGCGGATGCTGCGGCCCTGAGAAATCAACGTGCGGATCAACGTCGCCGACTCCGGAATCTCCGGCAGGTTCAACGTGCTGACTCGTTCGCGCAGCGGGGCCGGCACCGCGGCGATCACGCGCGCCAGCGCGTCGGCTCGAACGCCGGGTCGCGGCGCAATCACGAACCGCTCTAACGATTGCAGCACCTCGTCGAAGCGCATCCAAGCGGTATTTACCAGCGAATCCGCTCCGATGACGAACGTAAGCTTGGCCTGAGGGTATTTTGCATGCAGTTGCGGCAAGAGATCGGCCGTATAACCCGTTGCGCTCTCTCGCAAATCGGCGTCGTCGAGCGCAAAGCCCGCATTGCTCGCAATCGCACCCAAAATCATCGCGCACCTGTGCGCCGCATCGGCACGCGGCTCGTCGCGATAGTGGTGATTGCTGGTGGGGACGAACAGCACCCGATCCAACCGCTCCAAAATACGCGCCGACTCGGCGACGAAAAGATGCGCGTTGTGAATTGGATCGAACGTACCGCCAAAGATTCCGATTCTCATGAGTACGTGAACTCGTACGCTCCGATTCGAACCGTATCCCCCGGCTGCGCACCGAGCTCGGCCAGACGCTTCTCGACGCCCATCTTTCCAAGCACGCGCTCGAAACGCGCCATGCCCTCGTCGGAATCGATGTCCGCCATCGCCGCGAGGCGCTCGATGCGCTCGCCGGTCACGACGAAATCGCCGCCGGCGTCGCGCTCGATCGCAAACGCGTCGGGATCGCGCAACTCGATTAGAACCGGCTCTTGCGCGACGATCTCCGGCATCGGTGCCGATTCGATGGTGCGCCACACGTCGAGCATCAGCTCCCGTACGCCCGCGTGGGTGGCCCCGCTGATGGCGCGGAGTTGCGGGAAGCGCAAGCGCAGCTCCGGTAGCGACTCGCGCGCACTGGGCAAATCGAGTTTATTGAGCACGACCAGCGTCGGCTTCTCGGCCAATCGCGGATTCCACGCCGCCAACTCGGCTTCGATGATTTCTTTATCGGCGAGAATCTCCGGCAACGGCTTCGATCCGTCGAGCAGGTGCAGCAAGACGCGCGTGCGCTCGACGTGCTTGAGGAACAGATCGCCAAGCCCCGTGCCTTGGTGAGCCCCTTCGACCAAACCCGGAACGTCGACCATGACGAACGACTCTTCGTCGGAGATTCGGACGACGCCGAGTTGCGGCTCGACCGTGGTGAAAGGATAATCCGCAATCTTTGGGCGTGCGGATGAGACGACCGAAAGCAGCGTGGACTTGCCGGCGTTAGGAACGCCGATGACTCCGCAGTCCGCGAGCAGGCGCAGCTCGAGACGCAATTGCGCACGCTCGCCGGGTTCACCATGTTCGGCAAATCGCGGCGCCTGACGAACGCTCGTTGCGAAGTGTTGGTTTCCCAGGCCACCGCGGCCGCCTTTGGCTACCACGAGGCGTGTACCGGCCTCGGCTAAATCGGACAGCAGAGCTTCCGGCGCGTCGCCGAGTCGCCGGTAAACCAGCGTTCCAACGGGGACCGCGATGGTCAAATCGGCTCCGCTGCGGCCGGACTTGTTCGAGGTTCCGCCGGCCTTCCCGGATTCGGCCGAAAAGCTGCGTCTAAACCGGAACTCGACCAGGGTCGAAAGCTCCGGCGTAGCTTCGAGATAGATGCTGCCGCCGTGTCCGCCATCGCCCCCGGCGGGGCCGCCTTTCGGCACGTATTTCTCGCGACGCCACGCGACGATACCGTCGCCGCCGGCGCCGGCAGCAACTTCGATCTCGGCCTCGTCGATAAATTGCACGGCGCTTACCTTCGCCGGAAAAAGAAAAGGGGCCTAACGGCCCCGATGCGTGATAGGCGGACGGCTCTAGCCAGGCGGCAGCACCGAAACGTGCTGACGGTCGCGGCTGGTGCTGAAGGTGACAATGCCGTCAGCCAGGGCAAAGAGCGTATGATCGCGGCCAAGGCCGACGTTGGTGCCCGGATAGAACCGCGTTCCGCGCTGGCGGACTAAAATGTTTCCCGCGATCACGCGCTCGCCGCCGAAACGCTTGACGCCCAGACGCTGGGAGTTGGAATCGCGGCCGTTCCGGGTCGAGCCGGCGCCCTTTTTCGAGGCGAAAAGCTGAAGATCTAACTCGAACATAGCCGGGCCATTGTACCAAAGGCCGCCCAAAAAGCAAGGCTGGACCCAACCAAGGCCACGACTGTGCGCTCGGCCATCCTGGGAGGTAGCAAGCCTCCGAGGCTTACTAGAGCGCTTTGGCATCGCTTCTTTGATACCATGAGGCGACAATGGCGGTCTTGCCGGTGTTCTGGGCGTTCGTCCTGTTGATCGTCGTCTTTCAGGGTTACAAGTGGTACCGATTCCACCGACTCATTTCAAGCCGGGACGCGACGCCGCCCTTATTTTGGACCCTTACTCTTTGGCTGAGAACAGCCATATTTTCCCTTTTCGGGACGATCCTCGTT
>JBEKRW010000258.1:0-3871 GCA_049517595.1 Candidatus Cybelea sp.
ACCGTCATTTTGCGGACCGTGTGGTCGCGGGTGATCCCCGCGTTGTTGACCAGAAAATCGATGCGTCCGTGCTCCTTGAGCACGGCTGCGACCGTCTCCCGACATTGGTCGTAGATACTTACATCGCTTTGATAAAAATGAATTCGCGAGGCCGCTCCGTTGAGCAGCGCTGCCAGGCTATGCGTGCGCTCGCGGTCTTCCGGCAAGCCGAGCACGGCCACGATTGCGCCGTCCTCCGCCAGAAGCGTGCTGATCGCGCCACCAATGCCGCGAGCTCCGCCGGTCACAATTCCGACGCGTCCACTGAGAGATAAACTATCCACGCGCTAGATTTACCCAACTCTTGCCTGGTTTACCTTCTGCCCGCCGGTGCCGTGCTCTCCCAATGATTACGGCTTCGGATATGCCAGCACGTAGATGTAGGCTTTGCTCTCGAGATCGCCGACGATTGCCATGCGAGCCGTTGGACCTGCATCGGCCCAGCGTTGCGACGGCGCGTAGCAGACTTGGATGTGATCGGTCTTCTTAAGTTTGGTGAGGAACTCGGTCTGATCGTTCGCCGGATGCGGCGTCGTGATTTCGAAGGAAGCGCCGCCGGCAAGTATGACGGTACCGCTCCCGGCATGAGTCTGGTCGGCGGCCGGACGGATGTGCGCCACAGTCGCCGGCGGGTCGCAGTACATGAATGGCATCGGCTACATGTCCAAGCCGCCGTTGACGTCGTAGACAGCCCCGGTAATGTACGACGACTCGTCTTCTAGCAGGAAGCACACGACGCGAGCAACTTCATCGGGGCGCCCGAGCCGCCGCTGCGGAATCTTTTCGACGACCTTCGCAAGTGCTGCCTCGGGAATCGCCGAGACCATTTCGGTGGCGATGAAGCCGGGCGCGACGCAGTTAACCGTGATACCCTTCTGCGCCATCTCCAACGCTAAGCTTTTCGAGAAGCCGAAGAGCCCGGCCTTGGACGCCGCGTAGTTCGCTTGACCGATGTTTCCCGTCTCACCGATAACGGAGCTGATGTTCACGATGCGCCCCGAGCCGCGCTCGATCATGTGCTCGAGCACTGCCTTGGTCATCTGGAATGCCCCCGACAGGTTCACGTCGAGCACCTGACGCCAATCGTCCACGGTCATCTTCCGAACGGTCTTGTCGACCGTGATGCCCGCATTGTTCACCAAGTAGTCGATGCGCCCAAAACCGTCCATGACTTCTTTGACCACGCGGTTGCAGTCTTCGGCTTGGTCCACGCGCCCTTGATGAATCGAAACCTTTGCGCCCTTCTCGCGCATCGTGCCGGCAAACTTTTCCGCGCTCTCCCCGCCGCGGTTGTATCCGGCGGCAACCGATGCCCCCCTCAGCGCCAACATCTCCGTGATCGCCGCACCGATGCCCCGCGTACCACCCGTCACCAACGCCACACGTCCCTCGAACATCCAATCCTCCTTCACAATCGGTCCGACCGCCTTGTCAGCTTCGGCTTACGGTCGCGGTGTCATGCTGGCAACGGTGAAAGGCGGCCTCGCCGCGCTCCAGAAGACTAGATCGTCACTTTTCCCGCCGAGAAAGGATCCAATAGCATGCGCGTATTTTTAGGTTCCCTGTGCGTCGTCGCCGTTGCGGCGTTCATCGCGTTTCCTGCTCCCGCGAGGGCCGCCGACACGATGCTGACCGACAAAATGGCCGGCTTCAACTATCTGCTGGGTGCCCCGTGGAACTGCTCGAGCCAGGTACCGGCCATGCATGACGTTCCCGCGCACACCGAACAGAACACCGTCACGTTCGAGATTGCACCGCGCAACGTAATTCACGACCACGTTGCCGGTGGGAACTACGCGGGCGACGACTACTTCGGATACAGCTCGAGAATGAGCAACTATTGGACCACCAGTGCCGACAACGAGGCAGGCTACGGCATCGCGACGTCCCCCGACGGACGAACGTTCACGGGAACGATGCACATGGGGATGATGGCGTTGGACGTTACGACCACCTACGCAAAAGCCGGCGCCAACAGCATCAGCATGACGCAGGTGATGTCGGGCGGCGGCCAATCGGCCACGGTCAGCAGCAGTTGCACCCGTTAGCCGCATAGCGGTCGCGCGCGGCCATGCGGGTAACCGTTGTCGGGGCTTCCGGCTTCATCGGTCGTCGCGTTAGCGCCGCGTTGCGCGGCCGGGGTGACGAAGTCGTCGAAGCGAGCCTTCGCAATGTGGATGCCGCAGGGCGCGCTTGCGATGGTTCCGACGCGATCGTGCAGCTTGCCGGCGCTCCGGTCACGACGCGCTGGACCGCTCGCGCCAAGGACGAGATTCGCCGTTCGCGCGTCGACGCAACGCGCGCGCTCGTCGATCGTCTCGCCCAACTTCCGGCGCGCCCGAAAGTCTACGTCAGTGCTTCGGCCGTGGGCTACTACGGCGCCAGCGAGACGGCAACGTTCACCGAGTTCAGTCCGCCGGGAGACGATTTCCTCGCTGAGGTCTGCGTCGATTGGGAACGTGAGGCATCGCGCGCCCGAGAACTCGGGATGCGCGTCGCGTGCATTCGAACCGGGATCGTGCTCGGCCCTAACGGCGGCGCGCTCGCGCGCCTGCTTCCGATTTTCAATCTGGGCCTCGGCGGGATGATCGCGAGCGGGAGGCAGTGGAACTCGTGGATCCATATCGACGACGTCGTCGGGATCTATCTGCTCGCGATCGATCGCGCTGAGGGCGCACTCAACGCGACCGCCCCCGAGCCGGTCCGCAACGTAGACTTTACTCGAGCGCTCGCGTCGGCGTTGCACCGGCCGGCCTTCCTCCCGGTACCGGCCTTCGCGCTTCGCGCCATCTTCGGTGAAGGTGCAAGCATCCTCACAACCGGTCAACGCGTCCTCCCCAAACGCACGCTATCGCTCGGCTACACCTTTAAACATCCGCAAATCGCCACCGCTCTGTCATCCTGAGGGCAGTCGAAGGACGAAGGACGAGCAGCGCGTTTTTGGTGCGCTCCCTCCGCTACGATGAGTTTCATGAAAATGCGTTTGCTTCTCGCCACGTTGATACTCGGGATTCTGGGCTCGCTTAGCGTCTCGCCATCGCTAGCGTCCACGGCCGCCCCCGTCTATCCCGGGGCGGTGCTGGGAACTCGGCCACAAGGCGTCGGCCTCAAGACCCCACCCCCGCAAGTCAAGGCTTACTTCACCTCCGCCGCCTTCGTGACCGTAAAGGCCTGGTATCAAGCCCATCTCAAAGGCACTTCCGAGTTGCAGCAACCCGCGATGGAGAAACCGAGGATGCGTTCCTCGTCGGCACTGCCGGAAACGGCGTGGTCATCATGATACAGAGCTTCAAAGGGAAGACGTGGATCCTAATCGGGCCGCCTGCATAACGCCGCCGTAAACGCCATCCGTCAGGGACACTACCCGAAGCGGCCGCTGATATAATCCTCGGTTCGCCGGTCGGTGGGTTTGGTGAAGAGCCTCGCGGTATCGTCGGCTTCGATGAGCCGCCCGATCCCCGTTTCGTCGGCCAGCATGAATGCGGTGACGGTCGAGACGCGTGCCGCCTGCTGCATGTTATGCGTTACGGCAACGATCGTGAACTCTCGGCAGAGCGACGCCATCAGTTCTTCGATGACCGCGGTGGCGATCGGATCGAGCGAGGCCGTCGGCTCATCCATCAACAGAACCTCAGGCTCAGCCGCGACGGCGCGCGCGATGCACAGACGCTGCTGTTGGCCGCCCGAAAGGCGCAGCGGGCTGGTTTTGAGCTTGTCCTTCACTTCGTCCCACAGCGCCGCGGATCGCAACGCGCGTTCGGCCGCCTCCATCTTCTCCCGGCGATTCAACCCCTTGGGCGCGCACGCAATCGCGTTATCCAAAATCGAGAGC
>JBEKRW010000259.1:0-3835 GCA_049517595.1 Candidatus Cybelea sp.
TGGAGGGGATGTGTACCGGCTACCGTCGATTTGTCCTAGCATGCGCAACGGCGGCGCTACTTGCGGGCGGGCTCGGGGGTGCCTGCGGCAAATCCCGTACCGCAGACCTCAGCCTGCGGAATGCCGAAATGCTCACGCCTTTAGTCGCCTAATCTGACTGCCTGCGTTTTTGGGATACGGTGCTGAGCCGCAATCGTGGTATATTTTGATCTCCTGGGCTCCACGAAAGGATGTTAGCATGAGGCCAGTTGGATTGATCGTCGTCGCCTTCGTGCTCGCCGTGAGCGCGCCCGCATCGGCGACCGGAAACGTCCGGATCCAGCAACGAGACGGTTCCATACAAACCTATTCCGGCGTGACCTTCAAGATAGCGAACAAAACGCTAACGATGGAATCCGCCGACAAGTACTCGAAGGTCGTCCTGCGTGGGGCCGACTGTGCTCACCAAGGCGACATCGTTCGTTGTACGGGTGGAGCGTTCACGCTCTTCCAAGGCGGGGAGCCGCACACCGTCAAGTTTAAATCAGCCACTTTCTACTTCAATCTCACCGATCAGGATCAGCCCATGTCGCTCTCCACGATGAAGGTCGCCGCGCACTCGGTGCTCTTCGTTATGCAGACCGCAAAGGGTACATATGTAACCGGAAACGGCAAGCTCGACCAGGAGCCCACACCATGAGAATCTTATCGCTCGTCCTCATCGCCGCACTCGCAGCCACTCCATTGACGGCCTCAGCTCAGCGCGGAGGCGGCGGCGGCCGTGGCGGTGGTGGCGGGGGCGGACGCTCGGCGCCGAGCCAAAGCCGCGGCTTCGACATGAGCAACGACGTACCGTCAAGGGGCGCCGCTACCGGAAAGAACGGATCGGCCGCCTATAATAAGAACACGGGAACCGCCGCCACGTACAACAAGAACACCGGCACTGCGACCACGTACAACAAAAATACGAACACGGCGACGCAATACAATCGGAACACAAACAACTCAAGCACGTACCATAATAATAACGGCAACTACAACAGCGGCGCCTACAACGGCAAGAACTCCGCGGGGGCGTACAATAAGAACACGGGTAACGCCGCGGTCTACAACAAAAATACCGGCAACATGGCGGTGTACAACAAGAACACCAACAGCTACAGCACGTACCATTACAATAACAACGGCAGGAACGGCTACTATTACGGCGGCCGCGTTGTCGTGAATCCCAGGTACTACCCAGCCTGGGGCTGGAATCGCGGAGTCGCTTGGGCGCCGTACGGAGCGTATTGGGGCGGCGGATTTTGGGGAGCTTTCGCAATCGGGGCAGCGACGGCTGCAGTCGCGGGTTCGATCTATTATGCGAATCAAAATTACACGTCCTACTACGTGAGCACCGGCAGTCCCGGTGCGACCTTGTTGTCGAACTACGGCCTGCGGCAGGTTCCCTGCGGACCGTCGGGCCTAGTCGTAATCTACGGGCCCAACCTCGGCATCATTTGCGCCGAGCCGAATCAGCTGGTCGCCCCCGGCAACTATGCAGTCAACGTCGACAACTTAACGCTCCAATCTCAATAGCCCACTCCTCGAGCGGCGACAAGCGCCTAATCTTGAACGGGTAAGAGGCAGGGGTCGCGCCATCGGTACTCCTCTGCCTCCTCGATCTCGTATACGCAATCCCCTCCATGATAATACCCGACGCTTTTAACCTTGAGCCTTTTTCCTGCAAATCGCAATTGCTCGACTTGAAGCTTGCGATGGTACTTCCACGTTTGCATGAACTCCGTCAAGGCTTCCATTGGCGGCACTTCCACGAATGACCCAACTGGATGACGCTCGGCATAGGGTCCAGGACTTGGAAAAGCGTCCGCGGCCCGAGCAACTCTTGCCGCTGAACGATCGATGGTCGAAATCTCATCCGGGAGGGTCAGCGTCACCGCAGCGAATCGCGCGGCCAAATCGAGCGGCTTCCTGAGACCCGGCAACGTCTTTTCATCGCTGCGAACCCCTGCAATACGCCGCTCTAAGTAAGTAGCCACGTACTTTGCGTTCGTGTAGTTTCCGCCTGTCCTAAACGTCCTCGTCACCTCCAGCTCCCCGACCAACCCGGTGATTCTGAACGTTAAATTCTTGTCGTCTAACCCCGGAAGTTATTCCCGCAAATCAGCCACGGCATCCCGCACTAAGCGCCGCTCTTGCATCCTTCGGAACGTCTAGTGGATGAAGCCTACAACGCAGAAGGCGCTGCCGATTGCGCCGATGAGGAGGCTGAGGTACCAGATCGGCTTGACGCGGGTCAGCGCTGAAACGGCCCCCACCGCGATGGCCACCTGAAGCAAAGCGACGGAGTACTCGAATGCGTGGTGTTTGCGCATTTCGTCCTCCGTCTCTCGTTCCAGGTCCTTCGCCGAATCCGAGAGCGCCGTTTCCTTACGCGATTCGCCGGCTACCTTCACGCGATACTCCGCGATCCGCGCGGCCGCCGCTTTCGTCGCCCGCACCGCCGGAGCGGCGTCGAGCAAACCGTTGAGCGCAATCGTATAAACGTGATCCTTTTGCCGATCAGCCTGGTATTCGGCCCATGTATCTGACGCCTTGATCTGATGGATTAGCGCTTCGTTTACGAGATTGCTCGACTGCAGCGCGGCGATGGCGGCAAAGACCGCGAGGATCGCCGTGGACAGGCCGATGAACCGTATCCAGTCCACTTCTTTTTCGGCGTGCTTACGCTCCGCTCGCTCGTCGACGTCCTGGATGCTCTCCTGCAGGTCTTTGGTTTCTACTTCAATCTCATCCGGCACTTTGCTTACGGCTCCATAGCAGCGCGACCGGCGCAAAGCGCGCAATCTACGATAGAACAAGGACGTTGCTGCATGGCGAAGCAAATGCGCCCAATGCTGCGCCTGCTCCTGGCCGCGATACCGCTCGCCGCACTTACCGTGGCCATACCGCTCGTAAACCGCATCGAACCGCGCATCTTAGGACTTCCATTTCTGCTCTGCTGGATCGTCGCCTGGGCCTGCTTGACACCCGTCTTTCTATGGGCGATCGGGCGCGTGGAGAACCGCTGGTGAGCTACTCTCCGGTCGCGCTGGCCATCGTCGCGGCGATCGTCTTGGGCACGATCGTCTTTGCGGCGCTCGCAGTGCGCCGCGTCAAAATGGATCCGGCCCAATACATCGTCGGTGGCCGTTCCTTCGGCACGATCTTTCTCTGGGTGCTGCTCGCCGGTGAGATCTACACCACCTTCACGTTTCTCGGCATCGCAGGCCTCTCGTACTCGGGCGGCGCGCCGGCCTTCTACGTGATGGCCTACGGCACGTTTGGCTACGCGATCTCCTACTTCATCACGCCGGCGATATGGCGCGTCGGAAAGGAGCATAATCTTCTCACTGCGCCGGATTTTTTCGAGACGCGCTACAACAGCCGGACGCTCGGCATCGCGACCGCGGTCCTCTACTTCCTGATGGTGGTTCCCTACGTTGCGCTGCAGTTGAGCGGGTTGCAGATTCTGCTGCGCATCGCGGGGTATGGCGCGTACGATGCCACGGCTTCGGTATGCATCGCGTTTCTCGTGCTCGCGCTCTTTGTGTTCACTGCCGGTCTTCGCGGCACAGCCTGGGCCAGCATCGCCAAAGACGCACTCGTTCTGGGAGCCGTGGCCTTCGCGGGGATCGCAATTCCGGTGCGCTTCTTCGGGTCTCCGGCAGCGCTGTTCGACCGAGTCGTGGCGACGCACCCCCAGATGCTCGTGCTTCCGGCAGGAAGTGCCTTCCATGGAACGGTTTGGTTCGTTTCGACCGTGCTCTTGTCGGGGATTGGCTGGTCGATGGGCCCGCACTCCTTTAGCGCGACG
>JBEKRW010000260.1:0-3780 GCA_049517595.1 Candidatus Cybelea sp.
ACGATCAGATCGACGCTCGCATCGGGCAGGCCAGTTTGCTGCGCCGTGCCTTCCCTCCACTCGATGTTGGGATCGGGTTCCGCCTGCGATCGCATGCGCAGGTTCGGCTCGATTGCGATAACCTTCGCGCCACGCCGGGCGAAGAGACGCGACGAGATTCCCGTGCCGGCGCCGACGTCGGCGATCGTCAACTCTGACGGTCGCCCGAGCCCCGCGAGAACCGCGTCGATCGCCTCGGGCGGATAACCGGGACGGAAGGACGCGTACGATTGCGCCCGGTTTCCAAAGCGAGTGACCGAATCGGGCTTATTCTCCATCGCCCGCCATTGCCGTGAAGGGCGCGCGCAGCGCGATCTCGACCGCGCGACCGCCTTGCAGAACTTCAAACGTATGCGGCTTGCCGTCGTAAGCCAACTGCTGGGCCGGATAGGTGCCGTAGAGCCACCACGCTTTGCCGTCGATACTTTCAACGACTTCACCCGAACGCAAACCCGCCACATAGGCCGGTCCTCCGGCGCGAACGTAAACCCGCAGGTTGCCGTCGTCCGTGCGAAAGAGCGCATAAAAGAAGGCGGGACGGTCTCCCGGTCGCACGGCGGCGCCGAGCGCGAACAGGTTCCCGCTGCGCACCGGATCCGAAAGCGCCCAAGTGCGCAGCCGCGTCAGGCCTTGGCCTGCCAGAACCCGCGCCGCATCCGCGCCGGCGTGCGGCGCGATAACGGCATGATCGTGCCACTCGTCGACGATCCAGCCGCCGCAATCTTCAAGCCGCAAACCGATATCGAGATCGTCGCCGCTTGCAAGCGCAAAGACTGAACTGCCGACGCGAAGGTACGCGGCGTACGGCTTGGCGGAACAGTCGCTCGCGTTCGGGTCGTTGTGAATGCGCGTCGCCGTCCAGGCGCCGCCGTCCAACTCCGAGGCAACGACGTCGGCGCCAACGCGCCCAAAGGGGGTTCCGTCGTCGTCGACGGCGACTCGATCGCGCGCCGAGGGCGGAGCGTAAAACCCCGGCAGCGTCTCGGCAGCACCCGCGATGTGGTAGAGCGCGGTGAAGGTTGGCTTGCCGAAGAGCACGGGCGAACCGACGACGACCGCCAGGGTTGCGACGATCGCGACGACAGTTTGATACGGTAGCGTTCGCCGCGTAATCGTTTGGATCGGCACCCCGGTGAAGTTTGCGACCCAAACGTTCGCGGTGTTGGTTGGATCGCAGACGTTCTGCACTTGAACGACCGCCATTACGGCGGCCACCAGCACGACCGGCGGTAAGACGTGCGCGGTCAATAGCACCGTAAAGATCGCGATGCCGACGCCGAAGGGGTTGAGCGGACCGCGATACAGTACGAGCGGGCTTGCGACGCCGAAGAGCATCACGTATCCCAGGGGCGTGCGAAGCCAATCTCCTGCGACCAGCGGCCGCAGCGCCGCGGCAAACTGCGGCTGGGTCGTCGCGACCAACAGCATGCCGATTCCCATGAAGAGCAGCACCGCCGGCGCGACGTCTTCGACGCCGCGAATCGCTGCGGCGACGAGCCGCTGTACGGCCAGGGCCGGCCGCGTGAAAAGCACGCCGAAGAGCGCCGCTACCAAGAACGCCACCGCGGCATCGGTGTGAAAGGAATAGAAGAGCAGTAGCGGGATGAGCGGCGTGACCAGCGCAACCGCCGGCACACTTTGAAAGTTGGGATCCTCCGGCGCTGCGACGGTCCAGGTCGCATACCTTCGCGCGCGACGAAACGACACGGCAGCATACGCGAGAAGAACTGCCGCGTCGACGAGGGCCAGTAGAATCGCGTACGGCACGAGTTGCTCGCGCGGCACACCAAAAAAAGTATTATAGAACGTCCAGTTCGCGATGTTGAAAATGTAGCCGAGCGCGAAGCTCATCAAGAAGAGCGTCGCCGCAATCGTACGCGGAACGCCGGCCGTCATCATGATCGGAAGCACGATCGAACCGACCATGATGATGCCGCCCAGACCCTGCAGCGATGCGAAGAGCACCGCAACGATCGCGCAGAATACCAGGCTCAGCACGAAGGGCCGCTCGCCACCGAACTCGGCGGCAAGGTTGACGATCGTTCGGGCGATTCCCGTCTCGATGGTCACCCGCCCGAGCAGCGCGCCAAAAATGACAGCGACGTAGAATGGCGCAAGCTTCACCGCCCCGCCGGTGATGATGCCCCCCAACGCACTAAAAGGTACGCCCGCGGCCAGCGACATCAGCAGCGCCATGCAAGGAATTGCGATGAGTGCCGGGACCGCGCGCCGATACATCAGCACGGCAAAAACCGCGAAGACGCCGAGGATCAGGAGGGCGGTTACGATGACAGGATGCTCTCGAGCGAAGGCAGCGATTTGGAGGTTACGTACTCGCGCGTCACGAGATAGAACGCGTCGGCTCGTTCGATCGCCTTTTGGGCGGCGAGATGGTAACGCTCGAGGTTGCTCGCGAGATGGCCTTCGCGGCTTTCGTACCGCCAGGCTTGCGCGTAAAGCGGCGCCAGGTCCTCGTAGGCGTCCCGCAGCTCCCACATCCAGTAGCGACACCAATACAGATCGCGCAGCGTCGTCTCCGGATCGGTTTTCGCGTGCGCGAGCGCATCGGCGTACATCGTCCGAATCTCGGCCGCGATCTGAAACTTCCGGCCGAGAACGTCGTAACGGCGCGCTGCCAGGAACATTACGAAGGCTGCATTGGCGTGCAGCGGAGGCTGCTCGAAATAGCGGTCGGCTTCAACCGCTTCGGCCGATAGCCGAACCTGCGGCAAGTCGACCGCGGCCTGGGCTGCGGCGGGGGAGTCGAAGGGATCGGCCCAAAAAAGCGCGTCGGTTTGGCCGTACGAATAACCCGCCGGTTCCAGGAGCGACAGCGCCCATGCCAGCTTGTGAACGTTGGAACCGTAGCGCCGATCGTCAACGCCGAAGAACGCACTCGGATAATCGCGCTCGAAGCCTTCGAGCGAGAGGTCCCGGTCTTGCCACGCCGCGGCCGCTGCGTAGATCACCGGATACCACGTCGCTTCGTAAAGCGTCTCGCCGTCGTCGTGCCAGACGGTCTGGAAGAGGCCCAGCACGTGCGCCGCTTTGCCCTGGTCGACGAACCGGCGCTCGTTGGCGAGTGCCGCATTGACGTCCGGAAAGATCTCGTTCCAGTTGCTCGCGCCCGGGGCGATCATCTGCTGCAGACCGCCGCGCGCAATCGTTTGGATGTACGGTTCGAAGGTCTTTTCGTCACCGTAGTGCCAGTTCACGATCACCGCATTGCTCGGAATCAGCTTCATGATGCCGGGATCGTTTTCGATGCCGTCGTCCCACAGCATCAGCCGCGCGCCCGACGGCGCGATCAGGCGATTCATCGCAACGATATGCTCGGCGTAGACGTTCGAGCGGCCGCGCTGGGCAACGTAGTTTTGCGTCGACCCGAGGCCCAGCGTCGCCGTTTCGTCAGAACCGATGTGAAAGAACGGTGGCCGGCCGACCGCCGCAAGCTCTTGCGCGATGATGCGCGCGAGATATTCGTAGGAGAGTGGCGCGTTGGGCGCCAGAAGAAATCCATGGGGAAGCTCGGCCGCGCCGGCGTACGATTCGAGACGCAGCGTGTTGTGCATGTGCGCGAAACTCTGCTGCTCGGGAATTAGGGCCACGTGGAATTGGGCGGCGTACTCGGCCAGCTCGTGCAGCTGCGCCGGCGTAATCCCGTCGAGCGGCGCCGGCAGCGGATCCGTGGGGCTGACGAACACGTGCTCCATGTACGGCGAGTAGCCGTTCATCTTAAAG
>JBEKRW010000261.1:0-3754 GCA_049517595.1 Candidatus Cybelea sp.
AGTTGATTCCTTGCGCGGGGCGAAGCTCGCCGCCGAACTCGACCGTCGTCTCGATATCTTCGGCGCTCTTTCCGACAATGAGCAGCGAGATCTGACCGTCCTGGAGGTAGAGGCGCTTACCAACCTCGACGTCGGCCGGCAAATCGCGATACGTCGTGCTCACGCGCTCCTTGGTTCCCGTGACATCCTCCGTGGTGATGATGAATCGATCGCCACGCTCGAGCCGTACGGAAGGCGCGCCGCCGGCAAGCAAGCCGGTGCGAACTTTTGGACCGGGCAGATCTTGCAGCACAGCCGTATGAATGCCCAGCTCTCGAGAAATCTGTCGCGCGGAGCGAATCACGGCGGCGTGCTCTTCGGGGGTTCCGTGCGAAAAGTTCAGGCGCAACACGTTGGCCCCGCACAAATAGAGCGAACGCAGCACGGCTGGATCGCGCGATGCCGGACCGACGGTCGCGACGATTTTCGTGCGCTTATGCAAAATTTGTTCCATCGGAGATTCAGCCTTGTGCCTCGGAACCGGCAGGCTCCTGCGGACGTAGCACCGCAGTTAAAAAAGTGAAATTCGGGCGCGATCCAAAGGACCGGCGCTATCCGGAACGACTGGCGGGAAGCTTCCTCGCGTCGCTGCTGCTGCACGCTTTGCTGGCGGCGCTGCTCTTCACCGTGCTCGTGAGCTCGTCGGAGCAAGGCGCCAACGAGAACGTGCAAGGCGGCGAAGTAATAACGCTCTCGCGAACTTCCCCCGTCGTGATCCCCAATCAACCGGCAGCCACGCGCGCCGTGGCGCCCGTGCCGCACGTGCCCGAGATCGCGCCGCTACGTCACGCTCCCGTGATGGCGCCGGTCGCACAACGCATGCCGGTCAACCGTCACGAGCTTGCAAAGTCCGCTCCGACCGCGCCGCCGAATCCGCGTCCGATTCCGCAAAGCACGCCGCTGCCCAACCCCCAGCCGACGCAAAATATCGCCGAGACGCACCCCAGTTACGAAGTGCCTGCGGCGCCGGTCAGCATTCCGACCGTCGGACCGATCGCGGTTGCGTTGAAGCCGCCGCCGACCGCCGCCCCGTCACCGGTGCCTTCAACCGCGCCGGTCGCCCGGGCCTCACCCAAGCCCGCGGCTCCAACGGCACGGCCTAGCGCCAAACCCGCAACGCCTGCCCCGGCGCTCCCCAAGCCGGTGCCGACCGCGGCCTCAATCGCGCGCGCCAGCCCGGCCCCCGTCAGCGGCGTGCCGAGCCCCAGCCCGACCAGTACGGCTTTGGTCGCGCGGACCGCCGGCGCGGCGCCCAAGCCGGCGCCCAGCGGCGGTGCCTCTCCAGGGCCGCGCACCGGGAACGGTCCGGTTGAAAAGGCCGCCCCGCAGCGCCCGATTGCGGTACGGCCGGCACCTTCACCCAGCGCGCAACCGACACGCGCCCCAAAAACGCGAAGCGCGCCGGACATCAATGCAAAGTTGCGTGCAATGCTTCCGAATAACCCGGTGAATCCGCAGAGCAAACAGTACACCCCGACGTACTCGTTACGCGGCCGCCTCGAGCCGACGCCGCCGCCCGAGGTCCTGGCGAAGACGAAATATATGTACGAAGTTAAGGGAACGGGAAACGAGGAACGCGTGAAGATGTGGGTCGTTGCGGCGCGCAAGGCCGGTCCGACGACGATCTGCACCGGATGGCTCGTGCGATATCCGCGTGCCATGCGAGGCGGATATTCCGATCCAGCCGGCCCCGACTCGACGATCGTACGCAGCAACGCGCCAGGGGGCCCGGCAAACGGTACCCAGATCGCGATCGGTGGCGGCGGTGGAGCGCACGAGCCGCTCAGCCCATTTGACTCAGGCATCGCGCCGATCGTGGACGGAATGGTTTCGCAGCCGTGTGACGGACGGCTCCTGGTACCCTTCGCACAGTCGCCTCCCTCGTCGCCGTGACGCCGGGTCTTTCCCGCTTGCGTTCCGACGTAAGTCGCACTAGAATTCGAGTGTGCCGGGATGACCGGCACGGTTAGTCAACACCAAGGAGGGCGGTTGGAACCGCAAAATCCGCCGGGCCATCGAGCCCGCGAGATACGCGCCAAGTAACAGGGCGCCTCTAGCGCGCCCACGGCGGCCGGACGATTTTCCGGCGGCGCGCCAGTCGCAAGATTGGACAACAGAGCGAGGGGCCGTGCCCACGTGGGGTTGCGGCCCGTCGTCCTTTTCGATATCCTATGATGTGGATTTCATAAGGAGCGTGGGTTTTGTCCCGCGCTTCACTGCTTCAGAGAGCAACCTTCGACGACGATGAAAGGCGATATTGCAGCGGCCTTCGAGCGAGAGCTGGATGCCATCGTACACGACAAAGCCTTTGTTGGGCTGGAGATCGTGCAGCATCGCGCACGATCGGTTCGGGGCGTCACCGAGTTGCGCGTGACGATCGACGCGGCGGGCGGCGCCGATCTCTCGCTCTGCGAACGGCTGGCGGCGCGCATTAACGCGACCCTCGGCGGGGTTAGTGCGGACTATAGCCTCGAGGTGGAATCGGCCGGTCTCAACCGCCCGCTGGTTCGACCGAAAGACTACGAACGATTCGCGGGCGAACGCGTGCGGATCGTCACGTCGCTGACCGTCAACGGCGGCAAAACGCATCGCGGCGTCTTGCGCGGCTTGCGAGGCGAAACGGCCGTTCTAGAGACCGAGCGGGGCGAGCTCCTGCTGCCGATGGCCGCAATCAGGTCGGCGAACTTGGAATACGACGTACGCTTAGATTTACAACGCGACAAACAACAACGGAAACAACTGCATGGCAACGATAGAACACGCGGGAACTGAAGACAAACTCATCGACGTTCTGCACTTCATTGCGCGGGAGCGCAACATTTCGTTTGAAATGTTGCTCGAAGCGCTCGAAGCGGCGTTACTGACCGCATACAAGCGTCACTTCGGAAGCGAGTCCAATGCGATCGTGTTGGTGGACCGGCAGAGCGGGGCTTACCGGGTGTTCCACCGCCGCAACGTCGTCGAAGACGTGACCGATCCCAAACTCGAGATTTCGCTCAAAGAGGCCGGCAGCCCGTATCAGGCTGGCGACTTCTTCGATGAAGAAGTCACGCCGAAAGATTTCGGACGAATCGCAGCGCAGACCGCCAAGCAAGTCATCGTTCAGCGCATTCGCGAAGCCGAGCGCGACACGGTCTACAACAAATACGTGCGCAAGCTCAACGATCTGGTTACCGGCACCGTACAGCGCTACGAGCAACGCAACATGTACGTCGCGCTCGAAGGCCGCGATGAGGCCGTCATGTATCTCGACGAACAGGTGCCGGGCGAAGCCTATCGCATCAACGATTTTATTCGAGCCTACGTGCTCGACGTCAAGAAGTCTCCGAAGGGACCGCAAGTGATCCTTTCGCGTGCGGCCGAAGGCCTCGTGCAGCGCCTTTTGGAGCTCGAAGTCCCGGAGATCGCCGATGGAACGGTCGAAATCATGGCGATCGCTCGCGACCCCGGCGGACGCTCGAAGGTCGCGGTGAGGAGCAATCGACCCGAGGTGGATCCGATCGGGGCGTGTTTGGGACCCAAGTCGAGTCGGATCGCCAACGTCACCGACAACCTGCGGGGCGAAAAGGTCGATATCATCCGTTACGATCCGGTCCCCGCGACCTTCATCATGAATGCGCTCGCGCCGGCGAAGGTAATCGCCGTCGAGCTCTTCGACGACGACGCCGTCGCGATGGTCATCGTGCCGGATTATCAGCTCTCCTTAGCGATCGGC
>JBEKRW010000262.1:0-3736 GCA_049517595.1 Candidatus Cybelea sp.
GCCCGCCGGGACGCTCGTCGACGTTATTAACCCGCTGGGAGTTGAAAGACAGGGCGTCTATCCGTGCTTCGACCGAATCTCGCTGATGCAGTTGCTCGATACGAAGTCGTTGAGTTGGCGCTATTATCAGGCGGCGGCCGGGGCGGGGATTTGGAACGGGCCGGATGCCGTCTTGCCGATCTTCAAGAGCCGTGAGTTTTCAACCGACGTGGTCGCGCCGTCGTCGCAAGTACTGAAGGACATCGCAAACGGCAAACTGGCCGACGTTGTTTGGGTGACGCCGACGGCGTTCGCGTCCGATCACGCGCGCGCGACCAACGGATCGGGGCCGTCGTGGGTAGCCGCGGTCGTCAACGCAATCGGGAAGAGCAACTACTGGAACGATACGGCGATTTTCGTCACGTGGGACGATTGGGGCGGCTGGTACGATCACGTCGCACCTCCGGTCTATAACTCATACGAGCTCGGCTTCCGCGTGCCGCTGATCGTGATCTCGCCGTACGCCAAGAACCATTACGTCTCGCACGCGCAGCACGAGTTTGGCAGCATTCTGAAGTTTACCGAGGCGGTGTTTGGCTTGCCGTCGCTCCACACAACCGACGACCGAGCCGACGACCTTTTCGATTGCTTCGATTTCTCGAAGTCGCCGGGCAAGTTCAAGCCGATTCCGGCACCCTACCCGCCGAAGTATTTCTTGAACGCGCAAAACACGCAGAACCCGGATGACGACTTGGGTTACCGGACGCTGTACAGTTTTGGTCAGCGAGGTAAGAGCGATGACGGTCGAGCCCCGGGTGCGCGCCTGCTGGCGGCCGGCGGCGCGTTGTACGGCACGACAAAATCCGGTGGCCGCAGCGGCGCCGGCTGCCCCGTCGGCTGCGGAACGATCTACCGCGTGGCCACCGATGGCAACGAACAAATTCTCTACCGCTTCCGGGGGGGCGCCGACGGCGCCGCGCCGCTTTCGGGATTGACGATATTTGGCGGCGCGTTGTTCGGAACGACGACCGGCGGCGGCTCAGGCACGAACTGCTCGGGCGGATGCGGCACGATCTTTAGAGTCGGCTTGGACGGCTCGAACGAAAAAGTCTTATACGGTTTCAAAGGTGGAAGCGACGGCGCGCAGCCGCTCTCCGAATTGGTCGTCTTCGGCGGAAGTTTGTACGGGACGACGCACTATGGCGGGCAGAGCGCACGCCTTTGCGCGAGCGGGTGCGGGACCGTCTTTCGGTTCAACGTCGCGAGCGACGCCGAAAAGGTGCTCTACGCCTTCAAAGGCGGCAGCGACGGAATGGAACCGATGGCAGGCGTCGTTCGCACCGGCCGAACCTTCTACGGTACGACGCAATACGGCGGCGCTCCGACGCCGTTGTGCGCGACCGGCTGCGGCACGGTCTTTAGCGTCGATGCTACGAGCGGCCTCGAGCACGTCGTCTATCGCTTCAAATCGTTGAAGGACGCGCCCGACGGCGCCTACCCGGCGGATCGTCTGCTCGTGCTCGACGGGGCTTTCTACGGAACGACGCTCGGCGGCGGTGATACGCTGCAAGGCAGCGTTTTCAAGGTTACGGATTCCGGTGGCGAACGTCTCCTCCACAGCTTCTCGTGTTGCAACCCGAGCGCCGACGGGATCTATCCGCTCGATGGCCTTATTCCGATCGGCGGCGTCCTCTATGGGACGACGCGCGATGGCGGCAGCGGCGATGCTGGAACCATTTTTAAGATCGCGACGGGCCGAACTGAGAGCGTGCTCTATAGCTTTGGCGGAATGCCCGATGGCGCCCAGCCGGTGGCCGGTCTCACCGCACTCGACGGCGTTCTCTACGGAACGACGGCCGGCGGCGGTTCTGCGGGCGCGGGCACGGTCTTTGAGCTAATGCCTTGAAAGACGCTCAATCGCTCGTTACGGCCGCGCCGATCGGGTCGTAGTTGCCGGCAATGCTTTGGATCGGCTGGCCCCCGGCGGGATAAGCCCAGCGGCTTACGCGGCTGCTCTTCACGTGCGTGCAGTACTCGTAGTCGCCTCCGAGAAGCTGTTTGCCTTGCAACGCGACCTGGGCGACGTCGCACGAGCCGGCTAAGGGAATCTTTTTCGTTAGCGATACGGTCGTTCCCGAGACCGACGCGTCGTACAAGCAAGAGGACGTACCACCGTCGCACTGTTGATCGCCGAGCACGAGCGTTGAGCCGTTCCAAAGAACCGTTCCAGGGAAATGCAGCGTCGCACCGCGGATGGAGAGCGTGGCCATCGTCTTCTTTCCGAGACGAAGGGCCGAGAGCACGTAGACGCTTTTCGAGGTCAGGCCGCTGGCGTATAAATTCCCGTGCGCGTCGTAGCCGTCGAAGTAATAGTAGAACTGATCGGGGTTTGCGTAGAAGGCCGGCGTTCCGCGCGCATTCTTGTAGACGAGAATGCCGCCGGATCCGGTGGTCCCAAAGATATTTGTGACGGCGAGGTTGCCGGTCGCCGCATCGACCGCGCAGCTTGCGGGATACCCCAGAGGATCGTGCAGCGTTGCGATCGGGGTCTTGACGCCTGGTTTGAACTCCTCGATCGTTTCGTCGCCCGTTACCGCGACCCAGACGTTCCCGCGCGCGTCGCTGCACTCACCTTCGGGCTCGAAGAATCCGGTAAGTTTGCCGACCAGTTTGAACGGCGCAACGCGGTAGATGTAGACGTCGAAGTTATAGAAGTCGCTGACATAGAGAAGCGATCCCGAGGTCGCAGCTTTGGTCGAAAGCCACGATGCCCCGCGATCCGGCCGCGGGCGCGCAAACGCGGCTGAGGGAACGGCAAATCGGGCCGGCGGCTGGCCGATTGGCTGCAGCGTTGCCTGCGAAGAGCAAGCGGTCAGAGCGAGCATCAGCGCCGCCACGCGTATTTGACTCATCATGCGGTCTGCTCACTGTTTCTTTGTCTGCTCGCCTTTTCGCTCTTGTCTTCGAGATTACTTTGTGATACAAAGTATGGAATGGAACTTCAGCGGGCGCTTTCCGATCTTGCGGAAGTCCGCGACCGCCTCGCTGCGCTGCAGCGTTTTGACGGCTACTCGGGCCTCGCCGCCGCCGCCAGCGGTATCGCCGCCTTTGCCGCAGCGTTTCTTCAACTCCGAATCGCTCCGATGCCGGTCTCTCCCGAAGCGGTGCGGGCGTACCTGACGATCTGGCTCTCGTGTTTAGCCGTCGCGCTGGCGCTCAACTACGGCGCCGTAGCCGTGTGGCTGCTCAAGCACCGCGCACCCGGAGCGCGCAGTCGGTTTCGTACGGCCGCGCTTTCGATTGCACCGAGCATCGTCTTGGGAGGCGCACTGACGTTTGCGCTCGTCGGTCACTCCGCGTACGCGCTCCTGCCGGGAACGTGGTTCGCCTTTTACGCGATCGGTCTCTTCGCTTCGCGCGGTGCGATCCCAGGCTCGACGTTCGCAGTGACGATCGGATTTGCGCTGCTCGCCCTGCTATTTCTGGCTACGCCGCTCGACGCCGTCGCACTGGCTTGGTGGGTGATGCCGGTTGGATTCGGCGCCGGCCAGGTGGCAATCGGCTATCTCATTTGGCTCGATCGTGCGTCGTGAGCACCCCACCGCAAGCGCCGTTTGCATACGCCGGCCTCGAACGAATCTTTCACGAGCGAGGACGGCTTGCGATCTGCACGTGTTTGATCGCCCATCCCGACGGTCTGAGCTTCACCGAGCTGCAGAGCGCCTGCGACTTGACCGACGGCAATTTGAATCGGCAT
>JBEKRW010000263.1:0-6274 GCA_049517595.1 Candidatus Cybelea sp.
ACGCTAAGCTCATCGGGCGAGGTGACGTTCAGTGCGAGTTGCTACAACGATTACACCGACATCGTCGACCCGTTCGTTCTCGGCAAGAAGAATACGCCGATTGATAAGAAGCAAGGCAAGGTGATGGTCGGGGGAAACTTATGGTGCGCCGACACGGGCAGCGGCGGGGGCGTCAACGTCTGGCACTACCCAGCCGGTGGCAGTCCGTTCAAGAACATTCCTCTGTCTATAGGCAATCCCGGCAGCGTCATCCTGAGCATAGGCAAGTAGGGCTCAGTCGTTCAGGGTGACACTGGGGGGCCAAGAAGGAAGGGGGCCCGGTCGCTCGGTATCATTAGCCGGAATGCAGACGACCTTACCGAGGGGCCGCGGTTCGCTTCTGGGCGCCCAGGGGTGAATCGATTGAGAGGCGAGCACCGAATCGGGCCTGAGGGCTATTCCCTCGGCGAGCGGGGATTTCAGCCGGAAGCCGCCCCTATGGACCGGCTCCAGCTTTCCTATTTGCCGATTCGGAGGGGCTACGAGCCGGCGAAAATCGCTGCGGCCGCCGCGGGCGTGGCCGTGCTCCTGGCAGTCTTTCAGCTCTTCTTTCGCTACGAGTACTTGAGCGGCGGGAGCGCGGTCTATCGCATCGACCGCATCACCCATCAGGTTTGCCGGGTGGTCGACGGACTCATCGATTGTGCTCCGACCCCGAAGAAGAAGAGCTTCAGCGTAAGCACCAGCACCAGCCTCAGCACCAGCACCGCCGTTAAGTAGCGGCCTCGTTGCGCGCGCCTGCGGGTGGCGGGATCGCGACCGGCTTTTGGTTTGCCGCTTTCAGCGTGGCGTTGACGGCGGAGAGCGAGGCTCGCCACGCGTCGTACGCGGTTGCGCGCAACGCGTAGGTGCGCTCGAGGCGCGTGTAGAGCGTGAGGCTCGCCTGGGCCAGCGGCTCGTTGCCGGTCAAGTTAATAGCGTCTTCGCGCAGCTGCCCCGGTTTCTGAATGAAGTCCTCAAAGCTTTGCGGGGACGACGTGAGGGTTGCAACCTGCGCGTCGATGGCGTCGATTGCGGCTTGCACCTTGGCCGCGGTCGCCGTGTCGGCAGGCTTCAGCGCAGCCTTGTCGCCAACCAGCGTCGCGCGAGTGTCGTGCAGACTGTTGAGCATTGTATCGATGCGTCCCACGAGGTTGTAAGCGCGGCGCTGCGCTTCGAACGCCGCCTGGTATTCCGCAGGGGTTGTGTGCGATTGTGGATCCGCCAGCTTGACCAACGGGAAACGATACGTCGTGCCGTCAAGATGAAAGACCATAACGTAGTGGCCGGGCGGAAGCGCGGGACCTTCGGTGGGGCCGCGGAAGAAGAAGGGCGCGCTGTCATAGCGCACCGGTCCGTCGATCGTGAAGTCGTAGTCGAACTCGTTCTTGCCGTCGGTGCGGCTCAGCCAATACGACTCGCCTTCCTCGCCGGTAAATACGTCGTGCTCGCCCGCGACGCTGCGCCAGAGACGACCGTGCAGATCGTAGATCTCGATCGTCGGGCGCTTCTTGGCCTGCGCCGGCAGCCAGTAGTAGAGCGTTGCGACCGCGCCGCCGCCGCTCAATAAACTCGCGCCGGGCTGTTGCGCTTCGAAATCGGTGTAGTTTCCTTCATCGTCGCGATAGCTGATCAAGTCGATCGCGGGACGCGGACCGATGACCAGCGGTGTCGTCGGGTTCGAGCATGCCGACTGCTGCACGGCGCGAATGTCGTCCATCACCCAGATGGCGCGGCCGTGCGTGGCAATGACGAGATCGTCGAACTGGGGCTGAATGCGAATATCGCGCACTTCGACGGCCGGTAGGTTGTTCTGGAAGCCCCGCCAGTTTGATCCGCCGTCGCATGAGATGAGAATCCCGCGGTTGGTGCCCGCGTAGACGATATTGCGGTTGGCGGTGTCGGGGCGAACGGCGCGCACGAACTCGCCGGCTGGAATGCCGCCGGTAATCTTTTGCCACGTCGTCCCATAGTTATGCGTGACGAAAATATACGCGGCATCGTCGCCCATCGCGTGGCGATCGGCCGAGACGTAGGCGGTGCCGTCTTGGAGCGTCGACGGAGCTACCGTTTCCACGGAGCTGTCAGCGGGAAGATCGGACGGCGTCACGTTACGCCAGTGCTTTCCACCATCGAGCGTGAGGTGCACGAGCCCGTCGTCGGAGCCGGTCCAGATTTCGCCGCTATGCCGAGCGGAGGTTTCGATATCGAGAATGGTGCCGTAGTTCTCGGCGCCCGACTCGTCCTGCGTCACCGAGTTCTTGGCGATCTGCTGTTTGGATTTGTCGTTGCGCGTGAGGTCGGGGCTGATCGCCTTCCAGTGCTTGCCGCCGTCGCTGGTCTGGAAGAGCACGTTGCTGCCGATGAAGGCGACGTGCGGATCGTAGGCGGCAAATGCCACCGGCGATTGCCAGTTGAAACGATAGCGCGACGTCGCAAGGACGAAGTCTTCCTGCGCGGTTCCGCGATACGGGCGAACGTTGGTGGATTCGTGCGACACGCGGTCGTAGACGACCAGCTCGCCGTTTTGCGAATCGGCCCAAATAAGCCGCGGGTTCGGGCCCATTCGCCGTCGCCTTCGACGATCTTGAACCAGTCGCGGTTGGTGATGCCGTCGAAGTTGCCGCTGAATGCCGGGCCGCAAAAGGCGTTATTGTCTTGCAAGCCGCCGCAAACGAAGTACGGGGTCGTATTAGAAAGCCCAACGCGATAGACTTGGCCGATCGCAATGTTTCGCGAGTTCGCCCACGTGGCGCCGCCGTTGGTCGAGATCGCGATGCCGCCGTCGCCGGCGAGCGCCATGCGGTTGCCGTCGGAGGATATCCACATATCGTGAAGGTCGCTGTGGACGCTGAAGGCGGAAAGGTTGAACTTTTCGCCGGCGTTATATGAGGTTGCGAGCAGGATGCTCACGCCGTAAACGGTTGAGGCGTCGGTCGGCGAGACGCGCACGTGCGAGAAGTAGAAGGGCCGCTGGTTTGCCAAAGAATCCTTACTGACCAGCTTCCAAGTTACGCCGCCATCGTCGGAGCGCCAGAGAATGCCGGCAGCCGATTCAACGAGCGCGTAGATGCGATTGGGTTGCGAGGGTGCGATTGCCACGCCGATGCGGCCGATGGGCGGTACGGGAAACCCGTTGCCGGTCACTTCCTTCCACGTTCGCCCTCCATCGCTCGAGCGGTAGAGTCCATCGTCGCCGGTTCCGCCGCTGGTGATCGACCAGGGCCGGCGTAAGACGTGCCACATGCCGGCGTAGATAACGTTGGGATTTTTGGGATCCATCGCCATGTCGCTCGCACCGGATTGCTCCGACAAGTAGAGCGTCTTGGCAAACGTTGCGCCGCCGTCAAATGAAACGTAGACGCCGCGCTCCGTGCTCGGTGCAAAGACGTCGCCGAGCACGGCGACGACGACGTGCTTGGGATCGCTCGGGTCCAAGAGAATCTTCGAGATGCCGGGCGCGTTGGGAAACGACACTTTCTGCCACGAGCGGCCGCCGTTGGTCGAATGGTAGAGGCCGTTCTCCTGGATGACGTCGTTGCGCGGATTGGTCTCGCCGGCTCCCACCCAGAGGTTCGTGTCGTCGTTTGACTGCACGGCGATGGCACCGACGCTGCTGAGATGAATGAGGTCGGAGATGTTCTGCCATGAGGTGCCCCCGTCGACGCTCTTCCACACGCCGCCGTCAGCGGTGCCGGCATAGAAGAGCAGCGCGTGCTGGTCGCTGCCCACAACCGCAGACGCGCGGCCTTCAGGCAGCGCCGGGCCGAGCGAACGCCAGCGCATTTGCCCAATTGGCCCTTGGTCGGCGCGCGCGGTAAGGGGAGCGGACAGCGCAACGATGGCGGTCGCCAGGAGCAAGAGCCTCATGCGCTAGTTGCCTTCGTCTTGAACGACTTTGCCGTCGACTTTGACCAGTACGCTGACGTCCTTGCTTTGCGTTTGCAGCCACGCGCCGTTCGTGAGTTTCCACGTATCCGAGGAACTCGCCGAAACGTCGATATCGTGATTCCCGTCGGGTGCCTGAATCTGACCACCGACTTTGCCGGCGACGACGGCCACGATCGTGGTCGGATCCGACATCGTCATCGAGGTGATCGTGTTGGCGCACGACGTGATGTGCAGCTGTTTGAGCTGCTGTTTCCCTTGCGCGATGAACGCGTCGCGCTGCATCTGCTCGCCTTTGAAACTAATGTGCACGAAGCTCGGCGCGAGCAGAGCATATGCCGCCGTGAGGTTGGCGTCGGTTGGATCTTGGGAGGCGGTGCACACCAGCGTGTAATCGGCGGTGAGTGCCTTTTGCGCGGCGTCGGGCACGGGGTCGGCGGCGGCCGCCAGCGGAACGGTTATAGCCGCGCACAGCAGTGCGGCTGCGATCTTGGGTAGCATACAACGGGACCTTTCTTGGGCGATAGCTCTCCGGAGCTACCGGAAAGTGGTCCACGATGTTTCGCCGCCTCGGCAGCGAAATCGTGCGAGGATGAAAATGCTCGCCACGCTTTCCGCCATCTTGGCCCTTTTTAGCACGGCGTCGCAGGGTGCGGCCCAAGGCTCGCCCTCGGCGCAAAGCACTGCGGCACTCAAGGCCGCGCTGCAAGCGGACCTCAATGCCTATCTCAAGGGTCGCGGAACAAAGGAGCACCTTTCGTCGCTCTCGCTTTCGGTGAGTCTTGCGAAGGATGCGCCGGCCATCAACGTCACCGCCGGGACGACGCGCTACGGGTCGGGGCCGCCGGTGACGCCCGCGAGCCTCTATCAGATCGGGAGTAACACCAAGGCGTTTACGGCGGTCGCGATCTTGCAGCTCGAAGCGCAGGGACGGCTCTCGATCGACGCTCCCATCGGGAAGTATCTCCCGCAGTATCCGGCGTACGGCAAAATAACGCTGCGCCAGCTGCTCAGTATGACCGGCGGCCTTCCGACCTACGACGATTCGCCGGCGTGGTATGCGATGTACGTGAAGGCTCCGATGGCCGACGTCGCACCGAGCACGCTCATCAAACTGGTCTATCCGAAGTTCCAGTCAACGCCCGGCACGAAGTACTCGTACTCCAATACGGGTTATCTCTTGGCGCAGGAGGTCGTCGCGGCGCGCAGCTCGAGCCGGAGCTTCGCCGCGGAGATCGACCGCATCATTGCGAGCGTGGGCTTGAAGAATACGTATTACACGTCGAATTTATATCCGGCACCGATTGCCAACCGCGTCGTCGCTGGATACTACGAAAATGACGACCCCGGCTTCGCCACGCTGATCGGCAAGAACGTGACGCCGGACAGCCTGTCCTGGGCGCAAGGCGCGGGCTCGATCGTCTCGACGCCGGAAGACCTCGCCGTTTGGGCGCGCGCGCTCTATCAGGGAACGACGCTGCTGCCGCAAAAGCAGAAGGCGGAACTGCTCAGCCTGATCTCGACAAAGACGGCCAAGCCGCTGGCAAAACCGACGGCCGCCGACCCCGCCGGCTTCGGCCTGGGCGTCGCCTCGCGCTTCATGCCGGCATTCGGCGCGTTTTGGTTCTACCAAGGGGAGACGCTCGGTTTCCGCTGCGCGCACCTTTACTTCCCCGATTCCGATCTGGTCGTGGCGATCTTCGCGAATAGCCGGCCAACGGAAAAGACTAGCGACATTCCGCAGCTCTTCCAGAAAATCTACGCGACGATCAAAGCGAACCGCCCCCGCTAGGGTTTGCTGATTGCGGTACCTTCGGGAGTGCTCGAGGAGGAGAAGGGCGTGCTGGTGCGCAGCGGAAGGCCGCCCGCGGTGTAGGTCCAGGTGTTCGCCGCGCTGACGGGCGATGTAGAACTGCAGCTAAAATACGGGTAACCATACGCGTAATAAGGAGGGGACTCATAATCCCCGCCATAGAGCTTGCTGCCGCTTCGGACGGCCTGCAACACCTCGCACGTCGGGACGCCCTGCGCGTTCTCGAGGTACGTGGTGCCGGTGATCGTGCCGGTTAGTAGGCCCGGTCCAGAGAGCGCAACGTAGTGCACGCACGAAGTGTCGGGCAGGTACGTGCCGCTGCACTCGTCATCTCCAACCATGAGGTTCGCGCCGCCGCCGATCCATTGAACCGCACCGCCGGAATAAATCGTGCCGCTAATCGCGATCGATGACGCGGAGTTGGCGTTCTTCGGAAGCCTGCCGACCGTGGTGATCGTGTCGGCGTAATTCTCGCCGTCGAAGTAGAGGTTGCCCCGGTTATCGTAGCCGGCGGAATAGTACGAGAACACATTTGGATCGGGATCGGTGTACGCG
>JBEKRW010000264.1:0-3714 GCA_049517595.1 Candidatus Cybelea sp.
TGAACGCCGAGGTGGTGTCAAAGATGACTGCTATATACCCGGGAGGAGCGCCGCCCGGCCCCAAGCCAAGCGGATTCGGCGTTACCTGACGACCGCACGCCGCAATGCCAACTGCCATGAACGCTAGGACGAACGCAACTCTCTGACGCATTCGAATCTTGTTCCTGAGGCGGGACACATCGCCTTCATTTTGCGTGCGGGCGCGGCGCAAGTTAGCGGGGCTTCATGGGACTCTTTTCATCCTCGCTTAATCGTGTGGCGCACACAAAAAGGGCTCGGATGCACTCTGCAGTTCGGGCGAGTGGCTCGACCTCGCCCTTGACAATCTTGCGCCAGCCGCGCTCGCTTAGCCCGAGATCGGCCGCCGTCGCTGCTTGTGGGAACTGCGCGAGATACGCAATGTCCCCCGCTAAGTCATCGCGCCCGTACTCGACCGGGCGATCCGGCGTCAGCGAAGCGCCCTCGTCATCCCCGAGCCGATCGACCTCCTTCCCGATGCGCTGCAGTCGAACCGATCGCAAGGGCAAACGCTGCAGCAGTCCCGTCGTCTCCGGTCCCGCTGGCTTGCCGTTGGAGTCGGCGGCTTTGGCTTCGGGATGACGTTCGTACTGATCGACGTAATCGCATAGCCGCGTCACCGGCAGCGTCCCGTGCAAGCCGGTTCCGTGCCAATCAAGGCGTAGCCGGTCGCCGGTATTATAGTCCACCCATTCCAGCCGCTTGGACTTGGCAAGATCCCGCTCAAACGGCGCGATCGGCAGAATGTCCGCGGCTCCCTCGACGGCGGGCGTCACGGATTGCACGAACCCGAACGGCTTGATGCGATGCTCGTATGACCGCGTTTTATTGTAGGCGCGCAGCCGCTTGAGGATCGACGGCTGGCTAATGGGAAACTTCCGGCGCATCGGTACATCGAAGTCGATCAATGGCTTCGCGCGGTGACGTTGCTGCGGGTTGACCTTCAGGTGCTTCAAGAGGATCGAAAGCCAGATCCGGCGCGCGAGCCTCGGCGTGTTTTCGTTGGGCGTGCGCCCCATGATCGCACCGAGGGCACTCTCTGAGGCTTTCACGATTTCGATTCGGTTACCAGGGCGCGAACGGTAGAGCACGTACCGCTTTGCCGAGACCGCGACGCATCGTAAGTCGCTTATATTCGGATACTCGACCTTGAGCAAATGCGGCACGATCTCGCGATCGTAGGGGCTCAGAGAATCGAATCGCTCCACGATGGCTTCGACCTCCGCCTCGGGAAGGCACGGGATTTCTTTCGGGCAGTTGTTACCGCTGACGATCGCGAGACTGTCGGTATCGCAGAAGGCGTAGGTGCCACCTCGGACGGTCACTTCTGCTTCAAGCATCGCCAGCATCAACCGCGCACCGCCGGTAATCAGGCTGGCGAGGATCGGGTTGGCGAAGTCGCCGGGTCGTTCGTCGTGGACGTGCGGCGCCTCAAACGTGATGTCCGCGTACACGTCGCCCGCGACCGGCTTGTTCGGATCGGTCGGCTTGATGTTGGTCTCGGCGAAGATGCCGTAGGCGCCGCTGTTGGCCATAATCTTCAACCCGGCCTCAAGGGCGGCACGTTCGGGGTTTGTCTTCATGCCGCGCTTGGCGAGCTGGCGCTGCTCCACGACGGTCTTAAAGATGGGTCGATCGGTGCGCAGCTCAACCTCGCCGCGAAGCCACGTCGAGTGTGCGCCGGGTCGCCCTTTGGCGACGAAGCGTAGTGCGCGGCGGATTCGGGGCGCCGGCCCACCGAGCACGATCCCCCCGAGAACGTCTGCAAGTGGATACCACCGGCCCTCAGGCGTCTCGATCGGCGTAACGGCGATCGTGTACGGATCGTTTTGAGCGTTGCGAAACCGCACCGGTAGAATGGCCCAGTTGGGATCCACCAGCACCAGGCAGTTTAATCGGCGCCACGTTTTTGGGTTGTACAGGGCAAGCTGAGCTTCATCACTGGCCGCAAATCGCGCGACGAGCCGTTTGATCTCCGTCGTAACAATCGTCGTGACGATCTGCGGGGCGATGAGCAACCCTTGTAAGTCTTGGACGCAGAAAATGGCAGGGTACATCGACGTAAAATCCACAACCCGCACGGGAACGTCGCACCTGCGCACTCGCACGTCCGCTCGTCCCCCGGTATAGGCGGCCATGCCTCGTCCAAGATATTGGCGTGGAAATCGCGGCTGCTTGACGAGGAGCGGCTGAATATTCAGCAGCCGCAGATACTGCTTGGCGATGCTGGCGCTGGAATAGAGTTGCCCCATGTAGCGCCCGCACTCGGGTTTATTCAGCTCGTTTTCAAACGTGGCAAACGGGTGCTGGGAATATTCGGCTCGCAGGGCTTTATAGAGCGCCCACGTCGCCCGCACGTCCTGGCGTCCGTAAAGCAGCGCGCGTCGGTCGATCACGCCTAGCTCCGGGACCTTCATTTTGCGTGTGGAGGCACGAAACGCTCTCCCAGCGCTTGCAAGGCTGTGCCGTTTACCGGAAAAGGCTCCGGCAAGCGTGCTGCAATCGCAGAAACGCCCGGGAAAGAACGGCTTCTCCCAGTCCCTCAGTTTTCGCTTAGGAACGAAGCCGATAAACGAAGCGCGGCTTGACAGCGATTCGATCCGTAAGTCGTGCCAGCGCAAGCGGCGCGAGAGGACGAGGCGAAACTTGCGGCGATTTCCGCCGCGGCCGATTCCGGCATGGATCGCGATCCGCGCTAGATCGAACCCAAGGTTGTAGCCGACGCAGAGCGTGCCCTCGACGTACACCTCGGGATAAAAGACCTCTTCGACAAACCTCTCGCGGCTATAGATCGGCAGGCGGCAGCGCGCAGCATATTCTGCCAGCGTGATCATCGCGTCGTAATCGAGGGTGTCTGCCGCGATGATGCCCTCGCGGATCAGCCGGTCGTGCTCGTAGAGGCGAAAGAATCCGAAGAGCAGCCGCTGCGCAGCGTCAACGGTCGTCTCCAGATCGAAGATCAAGACACGCTCGCCATAAAGTCGGGGGCGCCATCCAGTAGCCCTGGTGTGGCGCGATCGCCGCTCCCGCCGTGCTTCGACCCAGGCTCGGATGGCCGTCGTGACCGTAAGGGCGCCCGCGCTGAAGGGGTGAGGAACCCTATCAGTACCCTTTCTCGCCTGCCTCGCGGGCTTGGTGACGGCTGCGGCCTCTACGACGCGTCTACGGGGCCGCATTGCCCCCTTTCGAGCCTCACCGCGCTTGCGGCTTAGAACGGGGCGCTTCATCGCGGCGCCTCCGCCGCGATCGCGCGGTCATAGCCAGGTCCTAACAGTTGCTCGAAGTGCGCGTCGGCGGCGATATTCCAAGCAGCCCATGCAAACAGCAGCACGGAACCGACGCCCAGGAAAATGCTGCGAGCCGTTTCTCCCTGCGCGCCGTCCCACGCGGCAAACATGCCGAGTATCGCGCCTAGCCCGAACTCGAAGGCTGCCTGCAGCAGCAGGGCGGACCGCTGTGGGTCTTGCAGCCGCAGCGCTGCCGCAGCCCCGTGCTCGGACAAGTAGGATTTAATCGCGTGGTGATTCGCACACAGCGGCTGCGTGCGCGTACTGTTCGCAGCTCCCGCGAGGTGGTCTAGCTCTAGGAGCTGCAGCGCGGGCTCCCCGCAGACAACACACGCTGCCTGCTCATATCCGGCAGCAGCGATCTGCCGTGCTTTACGGGCTGCTGCCGCTGCTGATAGCGGCTTACGCT
>JBEKRW010000265.1:0-3681 GCA_049517595.1 Candidatus Cybelea sp.
CGACGCGTCCGCCGCGCCAAAGACGACGCGCGCGAGATACTCGATGTTGACCTGATGAACGATCCCGGTTCCCGGCGGGACGACGCGAAAATCTTGCAGCGCGGACTGGCCCCACTTCAAAAATGCGTAGCGCTCGCGATTGCGCTCGAACTCCAGCGCCGTGTTCTTCGCCAGCGCGCCGGCGTTGGCAAAATAGTCGACTTGCACGGAATGATCGATTACTAATTCGACCGGCTGCAGCGGATTGATGACGCGAGCGTCACCGCCCATCTCGGCCATGGCGTCGCGCATCGCTGCCAGATCGACGACGCACGGAACGCCGGTGAAATCCTGAAGCAAGACGCGAGCCGGAGTAAAGGCGATCTCGCGCTCCTGACCGCGATGGCCGTCGTAACGCGCGAGCGCCTCGATATCCGCGCGCCGCACCGCGCGCCCGTCCTCGCAGCGCAGCAAGTTCTCAAGCAAAATCTTCAGCGAAAAAGGAAGGCGCGAAAGTTTCCCTATTCCCGCGCGCTCCAGTGCGTCGAGGCGGAAATAGGCGTACGAACGATCGCCGGCGCGCAGCGAATCGAGCGCGCTAAAGCTATTGGGATGCGGATTCATCGAGCAATCGTACTTTCGGATCCCCGTTGGCGTAGCCTTCGATTCTCAGCACCGCTTGGCCGCAGAGCATCCGCCAGAGCGGTTCGGCGACCAGCCCCAGCCGCCAGGGCTGCAGCGCCAAGACGCGTTCGAAACTCTCGAAATCCGGCGGAACCTCGCGCGCCAAGCGTTCGAGCGCCGCGCGCGGCACGAGCAAACTGGCGGGCAGTTCGGCCTCGCGCGCGATCTCAGCGATCGCCGCGCCAAGCAGCGAAACCAGGGCATCGCGCGCCGGCGCCGCCGGCCGGGTTGGGCGCTGCGGCAGGTCGTCTTCGGGGAGGGCTTGACCGCGGGCCACGGCCGCCAGAATCGAAGGACCGAGCTGCCGCTTCATTCCGCCGTCAAACCGGCGGAGTTGGGCAAAATCATCGGCCTTCGACGGCTTTGTCGCCGCAAGCCCGGCAACGACGTCGTCGGGAAGCACGTAGCGCACCGGAAGGTCGCGTTCGCGCGCGACGGCATCCCGCAGCTTTACGAGTTCGTTGAGAATGCCAAGCTCGCGCCGGCTCATCCGCATCGCGCCTGGGATTCGGAGATAGGCCCGGCGCTCGTCCATGCGATACCGCTCGATGTCGCCCAGCTCCGCGCACTCCTCAAAGACCCACTCGTAGCGTCCTTTCTTTTCCAAGCGTGGAAGCAGCGCGTCGTAGACCGGCAGCAGATGTACGACGTCGTCGACGAGATATTCGATTTGACGTTCGGAGAACGGGCGCGCGGACCAATCGCTAACGGTTTGTGATTTGGCCAAACGAACGGCGCAGACGCTGCGCACGAGGTCGGCTAGCGAGATCTGCATACCGTAGCCGAGGAACGACGCCGCGATTTGCGTGTCGAAAATGCGCGACGGCACCAGGGTATAGCGATCGGCGAAGATCTTCAAGTCTGCCGACAGCGCGTGACCGACGACCGTCGTTTGGGTCAGCGCTAAGACGAGCGGCCGTAAGTCGGGCAGCGCGAGCGCGTCGACGATGACGGCGCCATCGTCGAAGGCGAGCTGCACGACCATAAGCCTCGCCGAGTAGGTCCGCTCGGCGTGGAACTCGGTGTCCAGCGCGACGCGTCCCGCATCGCGAACTCGAGCGCAGAGCTCGTCGAGACCGGCCCGATCGGCAACGATTGACGGCGTCACGGCGAAGCCGAAGGCGAGATTGGGGCCCGCCGGCGGAAGTGAAAGTGCGGACAGCGGTGCGTCAAGCAATAGTAATGCGCGTAGCGGCGAGCCCGCCACTCATATCCGTGCACGGCAACGGTAACCCGATCCCCAAAGACCGTCAGCAGCGTGCAAATGGGAACGGCAATCGCGCACATCGTCCAAACGTGCACCCAGACCGGTACTCGAAAGGTGGCGGCGGTCGCTGTCGCAACCGTTCCCCCGAATCCCGGAATGACGCGTACGGCCAGCAAGAATGCCGGCGAACCGACGGGGAAGCGCTTCACCCACGCCGGAAGGCGGTGCAGCGATTCCTGCAGGTTGAAGAGCCTGGACGCGTGGAGGTTGATCCAATAGCCGAGTAACGCGGCCAGAACCAATCCAACCGTATCGACGATCGTGCCGTCAATCGGTCCGAAGATCGCACCGTTCATGATTGCCAGCGCGTCCGTCACCGAAAACGGCGCCGATGCGACGACCGCGAAGATCACGACGGCCAGCGGGTAGGCCAGCGGCCCGATGATCCGGATCTCGTGGTCGACGTGCGGCTGATAGCGAATGACCAAGAACGCCAGCACAAACGAACCGGCCAGTAGAGCAAGAGCAGCAGCCCGCCGAAGGAGGCGATTCAAGCGATGGTCGTACGCACGGTGGTCACGGTGCTATGCGGAGTTGGGCTCTACGCCTCGCTTTTCATGCTTCGAAAGAGCATCCGCGCCGCGCGGGGGCAGATTCTGGGGCCCAGCGTCGTCAAAACGCCCCGGGCGCGCCTCTTCGGGCCGCCTAACTCCTTTCTCGGCTTGCTCTACTACCCCGCCGTGGCGCTTGCCGTCTGGCTCGTTCACACCCCGCTCGCGGCGGCCGTCCTGCTCCTCGCGGTCCTCTTTGCTGCGGCCACGTCGGTCGCACTGGCCTACTCGTTGCTTTTCGTTACACGCCTCGCATGCCCGTATTGTTGGACCTCGCACGCGGTGAACTGGGCGCTCCTGCTCCTCTGCGGGTTATTCGTGCCGGACATATTGAGTCGCGGCATTTGATTTGGTAGAATCGGCCTCTCTGGTCAGGACGGCGTGAACTGTCGCCGAAACCGCCCGAGAGCGAGTACCGGCTGCGCAGCATCAGTTCTGTGCCCCGGCGAACGGCAGTACTATGGGGGTTGCGCGAGCGCGCAGCCCCTCTGCTTTTCCTGACGCTATAGCTTGCTAACCTCGGCAATCATCGCGCGGTAGGTTGGGTCCTGGGTGACGGTACCGGCGAACCAGGCTTCGAGCACTTCAGCTGCTACGGCCTCGGAGGTTACGCGAATGCTCAAGCAGAGCACGTTGGCATCGTTCCACTCGCGAGCGCCCCGCGCGGTCGCCGCGTCGCCGCACAGGGCCGCGCGGACGCCCGGCACCTTATTGGCCGCGATGCTCACTCCGGTGCCCGTCCAACAGCAAAGAACGCCGGAGTCGGCCTCTCCTTGCGCGACGGCCGCAGCAACGCTTCGCCCCACCGACGGCCATGCGTCGTCGGCTTCGGGAGCCAAGGCACCGAAACGCCGCACCGCGTGACCGTGCTCCCGTAACCATCGGTCGATCGCCTCGGGAAGCTCCCCCGCCATATCGCTGCCCAGTGCTATTTGCATCGGGGAGGTTTTCGCCACGGCGTGACAGGACGCTACTGCCTCGTGAGCGATGTGCGCTTGGCGGCGACGGTCATTCTGGTTCGTTCGCCGCTGGAGGTCTATCTGACGCGCCGCAGCGCTAGGAGCGCCTTCGCGCCCGATGCCTTCGTCTTTCCGGGCGGAACGGTCGAGGCACAAGATGCCACGCCGGAAGCGCAGGCGCGAACGATCGGCCTGGAGCCCGATCGGCTGAGGAAGGAGTTTCGCGCCTCAATTTCACCCG
>JBEKRW010000266.1:0-3674 GCA_049517595.1 Candidatus Cybelea sp.
TGGATCTCGCAGGTGTACTCTTCGATGAAGCCGTCGTTACCGAAGTCGCCGGTGAAACTAAACTCTTGGTCCTTGTATTCGACGCGCGCAGCGACTACGATTGCCCGTACCGCCTCCGCGCCTTGCGCAACGCCTTGCATTGCCGCGCCTTCTCCAGTAACGTCGTCGGCCAAATTGTCCAGCCACAACGGATAGTAGGGGCGCCCTAAGTACGACATACCATTCCTCCTTCGTGTGTTCACGAGTTTGATGTCGAAAAGAATAGCGTCGCATCGGGGAGATGTATGTGAATCGTCAGCTCACATTGTTTGGACACTTTGCCCAGCGTCGGCCCGCCCCGAACTGTACGAACATGTGTATGAATTGTGCCTTGGCGGGCTCCGCTAGGAAGCCTACGATGGGGGCATGAGTACAGCTCAAATGGGACAGGGCCTTGCGATTCCGGGTCTTCTCAAAGAATGGCGAGGCCGGCTCGACCCGTCAACCGCAACGCTCGGGAAGCACGAACGCTTAGGCTCACGCCGCGGAAAGGCCGTTTCGCAAGAGGAACTCGCCGAAGCCATCGGCGTGACTCGCGAATGGTACGCGTGTCTCGAATCGGGCGCCAAACGGCCATCCCTCTCCGTGCTCGATCGTTTGGCGACTGCCTTAAATACGAGTCCGCAGGAGCGAGCCAGGCTCTTTCAGTTGGCGATTCCGGCGCTGCAAGATTTTTTCCGCATGGTTACGCGCTGTCCTCACTGCAACGCGCATTTTGAAATGTCGAGGTCTGTATGTTGATCTTTCGCTCGGTAACCGATGCACTTCAAGCTGGATACCAGATCTATGACCGTACGCGAACGGGGTATCTCGTCCGCATTAGAACCGAGCGCGGCTGGGCGCCCGCGCTCGTCGAACTTGCCGCGCGTTGATCCGTTAATGCAACGCGGCGAGCGCCTTGCGACGGCCCTCTTCGGACTCCCACCGCGCACCTTCGCTTTCGGCGGCTTCGAGCAACTCGTCGCTCAAGTGCCCGCGCAGTATTGAGGAAAGACGATCGTAGACGGCTTGCTTCATAAAGCGTCGCGACGTCAGTTGGCCCATGATCGTGCGCGCGAACCCGAGAAACATCGCGGCCTCGCTGATACGGTTACGCAAGGCGAGGTATAGTGCAGCCATCTCCAACGCGCCGTGCGTCATATTATCATCGATCGGCATGAGGCGAATCAACTCGCGCAACGGCTCAACCGCGCCATCGAGATCGTCTAGCTCGAGGCGCAACATGGCGATCCGCTCAAGACCGCATTGAGCGACGTACGGGTTGTCGCGGAACTCACTCGACATCATTCGCTCCGCAAAATCCAAAGCCAGCTGTTTGTTTCCAATGGCGTACTCCAGCGTTGAGCGGCGGCTGTAGCAGTGGCAAACAACCAGGAAGTGCTCGCCGAGAGCGTAGGCTTGCGCCTCAGCTTGCGCGAGGTCGGCGCGTGCGTCATCAAACCGGCCCTGGGACATGCGAAGTTCATGCCGGTTTAAAAGAAACGATACGCAAAGCGCGGAGTTTTGCAAGCCTTCTGAAACCAGCAAGTCGTAGGCGCGCTCCGCCGAGCGTTCGGCTGCCTGGAGGTCGCCGTGCACTTCCAGCACGTACGTTAAGGCGATGTGCAAGCTTAACTGATCGCGCGAGCTGCCGAACTGTTCGGACAGGCGAATCGCGCGGTCGGGCATTCCAATAGATACGGGTTCCCTCGTGGCACGTAGCATGAAATCCATCAATAGGGAGGACACGAGCGAAGGATGTTGCGCTTCGTCGAGACGCTGCAACGCAATCTCAAGCAGCTCTCGAAACTCCTGCTTACGCCCCAGGTAGTCCCAGAACTGGCTGAGTCCGGTGAGAATGTGCCCCGCGTACGCGCGGTCCTCCTGATTCGGCGACTCTAATGACCAAGCGATAGCGCTGCGCATATTATCAAAGTCCGGCAAGAGCCTGCCGGCGCTCTTTGTCGAAACCGCTTCCCGAGCGTCGAACTCGTCGCTGACGTGCGCAAACCACTGCGAGTGCCGTCGCGCGACCGCGGTATGGCGAGCCGTTTCTCGGAGCTTCTGTAACCCAAAGGCTCGTACGGACTCCAACAGCGAGTACCGTGCGGTACCCTCCACGCAGTCGACGTTTACGAGCGACTTAGCTACAAGTGACGACAGGCATGGCAACACGGAAGAGGCGACAAGCGAATCATCGGGGCAAACGGCCTCGGCAGTCTCGAGGGAAAAACCGCCGGCGAATATTGCGGCGTCGCAGAGCAACGTTTGCTCCTCGGAGCTCAAAAGATCGAAGCTCCAGCGAATGGTCGCGCTCACCGTCTGCTGCCGGGCGGGCAAATCCCTGCGACCAGATGGCACGTTAAAATCCTCGTAAAGACGCTCTCGAAGCACCTCGACTCCGAGAATAGGAACTTGCGCCGCGGTGAGCTCGATTGCAAGCGGTATGCCGCCGAGACGACGGACGATGTCGACGACGGCCGGGAGATTTGCGCTATCGAAGCGTAGATTGGGTGCTAGCGCCAAGGCTCGCTGCACGAAGAGATCGATTGCCGGATACGTCATTGCCGCTTCCATGCGATCCGGGAGATCCAGAGGGAGCGAGAGCGACGGTAGACCGTACACGAACTCGCCGGACACGTTGAGTCGCTCGCGGCTCGTTGCGAGAATCGTAAGGTCTGGGCACTTGGTCAGAAGTACGTCTGCGGCCCTCGCCGCGTGCTCTATGACGTGTTCGCAATTGTCCAGAATAAGCAACATCTGCCGGCCGGCGAGCGTTGATGCGAGCGTGTCGATTGCGCCGGTTCGGTTGTTCGATGCCGGTTGGATCGCGTGGGCTATCTTGGACGCGACGAGTTCCCCATCGCCCAGCGGCGCTAAATCGACAAACCAGGCCTCGTTCCACGAGCTCCCAAGAAAGCGTGCGGCCACTGCAACCGCGATCCGAGTTTTTCCGACTCCGCCGGTGCCGGTGACGGTAACCAGTCGAGACCGAGCGAGAAGCTCGACGAGCTCCGCAATATCGCCGTCGCGGCCGACGAACGTCGTACGTTCACTCTTAAGATTATCCCGTAGTTCACCCCGCACGGGTTTGCTGCGGGCCGTCTGACGGGCGTTTCGCAGCGCCCAGCTTTCCTCGGAGCTGAGATTCAGCGCCTTGTCAAGGAGTAAAAGTGTGCTCTGGTATGGCGCGCGCCGGATGCCACGCTCGAGTGCGCTGACCGCGGCGGAGCTGATCTTAGCCTTCTCGGCGAGATCGCTTTGGGAAAGGCCGGCACGAACGCGGAACTCTCTCAGGAGTTCGCCGAATGCGGTCGTGCCCGATGCATCCGCCTCTTGGCGCACGAAGCACCTCTCCTAGGCGAAGGCCATGTACACCTTTGATTAACTGACGCCTACCCGATGGTCTGCTAATTCTAATTGCACGATGAGCGATAGCAACGTGACTGCGCGGACGCAGTTCCTTGATGTCGGGGACCAGACATATGCCTACCGGAGATTTGGTGCCGGGAACCGGCACCCACTCGTGTTTCTGCAGCACTTCACCGGTACGCTCGACAACTGGGATCCAGCCATTACCGATCCGCTCGCCTCGGATCGAGAGGTCATACTGTTCGATAATGCCGGCGTCGGCCGATCGAGCGGAAACGTGCCCC
>JBEKRW010000267.1:0-3665 GCA_049517595.1 Candidatus Cybelea sp.
TTGGGGCCTTCATCGACGTCAAGGGCACGCTCTACGGCACGACGCCATACGGTGGTTCCGGTTCGTGCAACGATCACGGCTCGGGTTCGGGATGCGGAACGGTCTTCTCGGTCACGACGGCTGGGAAAGAAACCGTGGTCTACAACTTCAAAGGCGCCCCGGGGGATGGCTCAAACCCACTTGGGGGCCTTCTTAACGTCAACGGCACGCTCTACGGCACGACGCAATTAGGGGGCACGAACGGCAAGGGAACGGTCTTCGCCGTCACGCCGTCCGGCAAAGAAACCGTGTTCTACAGCTTCAAAGGCGGCTCGGGAGATGGTTCATACCCGCTTGCGGACCTCGCTAACGTCAACGGCACGCTCTACGGCACGACCATCTCCGGTGGCGTGCTTTGCAAGAGATACTCCGGCTGTGGAACGGTCTTCTCGGTCACGACCGCCGGTACGGAAACTGTGCTCCACCGGTTCAAAGGGTGGCGTGGCGGCGACGGTGCATGGCCATATGCGGGCCTCCTCAACGTCAACGGCACGCTCTACGGCACGACCTATCTTGGCGGCCGGAACAACGGCGGCACAGTCTTCTCGTTAACACCGTAAAACGGCTCGCTGAAAGCATGGAAAGATGCCTCGATCGCATCGCACGTAGCGCGACTTCGCGAAGGCGAGGCAAAGATGCGATTCCGGAGAGCGATGTGAATAGATGGTAGCGCGTTGGCGCAGGATAGCCGCAGGAGGCGTACGCGAACCGTTCGGCATATGCTAAGCGAATCATGACCGGCAAGCCCCTGCCAAACCTACAAATAGCCCAACTCGAAGCCAACGAGCATAACCCAGAGGCATTGCGCAAGAGTCTAGAGCGTTGGGTGCTTATCTTTGGCGCGATCCTCTTTATTCTTGCGGTCATTCTTCTCGTGGCTATTCGGGTTTTTCGGGCGCTAATACACCGCTAGAAGTATCCAGCGGTCCAGGCGTCCTGTGCCATTCCCGCCAGGTTGATTGTCGGTCGCCCCTAACGCCCGGCAGTATGAAGCCGGTACTTCGCCCTGACGGCGGTGAGGCTCAAGCCGCTAACGCGACGCACGTATTCCTCTCCACACTTCGCAACTCGCGAGCGATGTTTGCTAGGAGAGTTGCGACTCTTTACGCTACGTTTACGTCCATTTCGGATACGTTGTCGCTCATTCGTCCGATGATTAGCTGTCGATCGTATGATGGTCACCGATCATTCGAGTTGCGTTGGGATAGCTCGATCGCGGGGTGCGTGCGCCGGGGACCAAGGGTTTGGTCCGTCGAAACTTCCGCGCTAACTCGTTAAGGCTTCTGGAGGTAGGGATGAGGATTGCCGACTTTGCTCGCTACGTGGTATGTAGTTTCGTCGCTGCCGCACTGCTATTATGTCTCGCAGTATTCGTACTTTCGGGTACTTCGCGCGCAAGTACCTCATCGGAGGTTATAGGCGTGGCGCAAAGCGGATATATCTACGGTTTTCCCCTGGTGGATTTTTATCGTGTCCTCTACGACTACTCGCAGAATAAGAAGAGCCCGTCCTACGCGGCACCGCTCAATGAAATGTTTAATACGGCGAGGGTATACACGCCGAGCGATACAACGATTCAAACACCAAACTCAGACACTCCATACTCCGGCGTGGGGCTAGACCTTCGGGCACAGCCACTCGTTTTGACGATGCCAAAGATCCCGACCAATCGCTATTACTCGGCACAACTCGTCGATATGTATACGTTCAACATCGGGTACCTGGGTTCGCGCACGACAGGCAACGGCGGTGGCGAGTTCTTACTTGCTGGGCCGAGCTGGCATGGACGGGTGCCGCCAGGTATAGATAAGACCATACGATTCGACACACAGCTCGGGATGGTCATCATTCGTACGCAGCTTTTCGATCCGTCGGACTTGTCAAACGTAGTAAAGATTCAAGCGGGATACAAGGTGCAAAGCCTATCGTCGTTTGAAGGGAAGTCAGCGCCACCTGCTGCCGGACCAATCCACTGGATTGAACCGCTCACACCAGAGCGCGAACGATCGTCGCCGAGTTTCTTCAACATACTCGCCTTCGTGCTGCAGTTTTGCCCGTTGGCCTCGTCCGATGAAGCGATTCGCACGCAGCTGGCGAGGGTCGGGGTTCTACCAGGAGAGCCGTTCACCGCAGGCGATCGTGCGAGCGAGTTCGTTGCGGGAATGGCAGCCGGACAAAAAGAGATCAATGCAGCGCGTGCCAAGAACCCTCCGTCATCCGAGCTTTTCGGGACGCGTAAGTCCCTAGGCAATAACTATTTGTATCGCGCACTTGGCGCGCAGTTCGGCATCCTAGCAAATAGTGCGGCCGAAGCTATGTACCCCTCGTATCAAGTTGATTCCCAACACCGGCCGCTCACGGGAGAAAGCGAGTATACCGTCCATTTTGCCAAGGGCGAGTTGCCGCCCGTTCGCGCCTTCTGGTCGTTAACGATGTACGACCTACCTCAGCAACTCTTGGTCAAGAACCCAATAGACCGTTACCTCATCAACTCGCCGATGCTTCCGCGCCTCAAGCGCGATGCCGACGGAGGTTTGACTCTTTACATCCAACATTCGGCACCGTCGGAAACAGAAACATCCAACTGGCTACCCGCACCCGCGGGCGCCTTCTTCATGGTGCTCCGTCTCTACTGGCCAGAAGAGACGGCGTTGGATGGAACGTGGAAAGCTCCGGCTGCGATTCGCTTCTGAGCGCTAACGCAACGCCCACCGGATCGCCGGCACGGTCAGGGATGAGGATATTAGGATTCCACCTTTGCGCGTCAGTCACATTGATGGCTCTCGCACTGCTCGCAGGATGCAATGCTTTGACCCATTCAAATCAGCTCAGCCCGCAAGCTCATCACCCGCTGCGAGCGAACCTGCTTTAAGTGCCGTCCCCGTAAGCCCTAGTGCTTTGCCGGAATATGCTGCTGTGGACTACGATAAGCCCGGCCATCCAGCGTTGACTCCCAGTGAGGAAGCCAGCATTCGCTCTGCATTAGCCAGAGTAAAGCCGTGCCAGCGAACCCTAGTGCGATACGCCTTCCCTGAATCTCAGCTGCCCTTCGTGATCTTTTTCGAACCACAGAGCGGCCAAGGCGCGGCCGTCTTTGGTGAACCCCGGACCTATTACCTAATCGTTGATGGTGAGGTTGTCACCGCGTCCCCCACCGACCCGTCTGCCGACCAAGTCGAAAAGTTTGGGATACAGTCTCTTATTGACCACCAGCCGTGCGCGCCCGCTGCCAAGTAGCTGCACCCAGTGCTCTCCGGTTCTCCCGATTCGATTAGGCAATAGCGCGATGATAGGCCGATCTGAAGCGGCAGCGATGCCAGCTCAGCTGTTGGGATGGACTCTGAGCCCGATTGCGAATCCTCCTGGCCAGCCAGCCGTTCAAGCGGCGGAGGGAAGTGTGAACTGTGCATGTCAACCGTTACGCGCTCAGCGTCATTTGTCACCGCAATGCTCGCAGACTGCAGCGCCGGAAGCAACACGCGGTTTAGCCCATCGCCCACGCTCGGGGCGACGACGGCGCAGCGCACGCGTCCAGACGTTAGGTATGGCGTGCTCTACAGTTTCAAAGGCGACTTGGGAGACGGCGCTTACCCGCTAGCGAGTCTCGTCAACGTCAATGGAGCGGA
>JBEKRW010000268.1:0-3655 GCA_049517595.1 Candidatus Cybelea sp.
CGAGGCCCTGGCGACTTGGTACCGAGACGTATTGGGCATTTCGCTGGAGTCGTGGGGTGGCGCAACATTCCGCTACGATGCGACAGGACACCCGGCCGTCGCAGTTTGGAACGCTTTCCCGGAAGGGGAGGAGTATCTAGCGCCCTCGCAGCGCGATTTCATGCTCGATTTTGCGGTGGATGACCTCGACGCTTTTCTCGCCCGCCTGGAAGCAAAGGGCGTCACGATTCTCAATCGCGACGACTCCGATCCGACCGGCAAGTTCGCCTGGATTCTCGATCCCGACGGCACGAAAATCGAGCTGTGGCAGCCGGCGAAGAAATGATGGGCGGAGTACTCAGGGGGTGAGAAGCACCTTACCGATGCCGCCCTTCGTAAACGCGGCCTGCGCAGCGCCCGCTCTTTTCAGCTCCTCGCGGAGGCCGATTGGGATCGTCAGCTTCCCGGAGTTTACGGCATCGGCAATGAAGCCGATGACCGCTCGGTCTTGCGTTGACCGGAACGGCACGACGCGCACCTTCGGGTAGCCCTCAGCGCCGTCCGGCGTTCCCGTTACCGACGCAAACGTTCCGCCATCTTTGACCTTTGCCAGGAGATCCGTTGCCGGTTTCCCGCGCAGCGTATTCGCCACGACGTCGACTTGCGGAATCGTTGCGAAGTCGGCGTCGTCGTCGAGAGCGACCGTTTCGTCCGCGCCGATGCTCCCCGCCTGGTCGAGCTGAAAGCGCCGCACGCCCGCGATCACGCGCGCTCCCGATGCCTTTGCCATGTAGACGGCGCAACGACCGACGGCACCCGCCGCGCCGCCGACGAGCACCGTCTGGCCGGGCTGCAGCCCACTCGCGACGGAGATCAACTGGCTCCCCGTGATACCGACGAGCGGAATCGCGGCTGCGTCGACCAGATCCATGGTCGCGGGCACTTTGGCGAAAAGCGTAGCTTCGTCGGCGAGCAGCTCGGCGTACGTGTGGTACGACCACGCGCAGACGCGGTCGCCGGCCTTCAGGCTGGTGACGCCGGCGCCCGTCGCGATCACCGTGCCCGACACGTCCAGGCCGATGATCGCGGGAAACTGCAACTGCCAGCGATCCTTCAAGTCGCCGTTGCGCTCGAGCATATCCTCGGGGTTAATGCCGATACCGGCCACCTTGATAAGGACATCGCCTGCGCCCAGCTTGGGATCCGGCATGTCTTGATACTTCATGACTTCCGGGCCGCCGTACGCCGTCACCACCGATGCTTTCATGTGCTGTTGGCCTTTTCTCTAGGCAGCTGCCGGTTCCATACGAGGGTGCGCTCGGGCTCTGGAGAACGGCCAAGCAGAGGAGGGCTCGGCATGCCTATGAGATGCTCAGTTCTTGAACCTTTCGTTGTGGGCGCAACCGTCGTCGCGCTGGTGGCCTGCTCGAACGCGAACCCGCACGTTCCAAACGAGGGCGCGTCCGCAACAGTTCCTGACGCTGCCGCGCACGATACGTGGAGCACGAAAAAGGCAATCCCCACGGCGGTGATGTGCTCGGGTGCCGCGTCGATCGGCACCAAGATTTACGTCGTCGGTGGCATCGACAGTTCGCTAGCGATCGTTGCGGACAACCAGATTTATGACACGACCAAGAATAGCTGGTCGATGGGCAAGGCGATGCCGACGGCACGCTGGTGCCCCGGCGTCGCGGTCGCTAAAGGCATTCTTTACGTGATCGGCGGCAACACCACGATCAGTGGCGAGACCGACGTAGTGGAGGCGTACGATCCCGCAAAGAACTCTTGGACGGAGAAGGCGACGCTTCCGATCGACGACACTCCCGTCGCGGTCGCGGATGGCAATCTCGTTTACTCGCTCGGCGGCTACAGCAGCGGATCGGGACGGCTGGCGAACGTCTACCGCTACGATCCCGCAAAGAACGCGTGGAGCACCGAACATTCTTTGTTGACTGGTAGTTCAAATGCGGGAGCCGGCACGATCGGCGGTAAGATTATCGTCGCGGACGGGATCACAAACGACGGGGTGACCACGGAAACCGAAGCCTACACGCCGAAGAAAAACCGTTGGAAGGCGGTCGCATCCGATCTGACTGCGCGAACGGCGGGATGCTCGGCGGTGATTGCCGGCAGCCTCTATCTTGCCGGTGGGGAGCTCGGCGGCGGTTCGGCTCCGGATACCGACATACTCGATGTATACGACGCAAAGACGAATAGCTGGGCCTCAAAAGCGAACATGCCGCAAGCGACCGTAGCTCCGGGCGCGGCCAGCGCGGGCGGGCGGCTCTACTGCATTGGCGGTGCGAGCTCCGGAGATCCCTACGGCGCGACGTTCTACGACAACACGCAGGAGTACCAGCCATGAGGACTGCCGTGCTTACACGCGTTCTGTTCGGTTTTGCAGCCGCGGCCACGCTTGCGGGTTGCGGCGCGGTTCGACATGAGCAAAACCCCGCGCTGCTGCCGGGTGTCAGCGGCAACGATGCCATGGCGACCCACGTTCGAGAATCATCGGTTCCACAGGTAGCCGGTGTTTACAACGGCACGGTGGTTGAAACGTCACAGGGGAGGTCCATAAAAGCGAAGCTGAAGATCACGCTCAAGCAGTCCGGAGATAAGCTGACCGGGATCTTCGACATCATCCTTAAGACGCTGCAGGACGAGTTCCCGATCTCCAAGGGCGTCGTCGTTTCATCGCACGGCGCAACGATTTTGCATTTCACGATCGAAGGCAGCCCCGGCCGCAATGCCAAAGCGGTCGCGAGACTCACCGGAAAGACGCTCAAAGGAAAGGCCAAGATCCCGCCGCACAAGGGCCCCGCGGTCCTGTTTAAGTACACGACAACGAAGGCATAGCCCGGGCGCAGACGGGCTATTGTGTCTGAACCAAGTCAGTTATATGCTCGTGTTCGCCTGAGCCGCGCGCGATTCGACGGGTTCCTCAATAGCTCGTTTCCCGATCCGAGCGCCGATGGAGAAATATTGGCGTGGCTTGGCACAGCGGAGTATTACGGCGAGCGTTACACATCTGAGCTGATTCGAGAGCGCGTCGCACCTGGCTCGACGATCGTTGCGTGGGTCGACGAACTCATGGCGCCCGCTCCCTACGGGATCGCAATGCCGGGCCGCAACAGTTACGACGACGCGACGCAAACGTGGACGCTCGCGGCGCTGGATTTCTCGGAGAACTACGACGATTACATCGCGGCGATTGCCGTCTTTCGTGAGGCCGCAAAGTACAAGGACCTGCCGGGCGACGACGGGTTTCTCATCTACGGGTTCTTATTCGAAAATCAACATGTCGAAGTCGCGATGCGCATCGGCATCAACTCGACAGAGTTTCTGGAAGACGATGCGGAGACCGAACCGTTCGTGTCGGAAGCCAATGCCGCAATGGAAGCGCTGATGCCCGAAGGCTAAGCGGTTCGAAGCGATCGGAACGTTGCGCGAACGTCCTCGGAAAAGAGCTGCGGCTGTTCCCAAGCCGCAAAGTGTCCGCCGACGTCGTGCTTCTTATAATAGACGAGCTTTGGATACGCTTTTTCAGACCAGCTGCGTGGCGCTTGGTAGAGTTCGTAGCGGAACGCGCTCACGCCCACCGGCACGGCGACGCCTTTTACGTCGAAGAAATCGAGTTTATTTTCCCAGTACAGGCGAGCCGACGGGATTCCGCTGT
>JBEKRW010000269.1:0-4022 GCA_049517595.1 Candidatus Cybelea sp.
GGAATCCGGGCACGCCGTTGACGGGATCGCGCTGCGCGTAAAACGCGTTGGTGTAATACTGGTCGAATCCACCTTCGGTTAGTGGCCAGGAACCCCGAGCGCCGAAGTAACCGAACTCGAGGGGGTTGCCCCGGTTCGCGAAGGCAAACTTATACTGAAGCGTCTTGTCCTGCGTCCAGTCGTAGGCGTTGAAGCCGGCCCAATCGGCGCCAGAGGTGACGTATGACACTTCTGCGTCGAGGGAACCGCGAAGGTAGGCAAACTTGTAGCCCCACCGGTTAGCATCCAATTCATAGGCGTGTTCGCCGACGGTCATCTCCGCCGACGAGTTGACGGTCAAGCCGCTAACGTCAAACCACTGACTGAACTCCGATGGCGCCGGCACCTCGAGCTTCCCCGCGAAGATATGGCCCGAACCGTCGAAAAAGTTGTTGTAGGCGACCCACGCGGTGTCGAGGCCTCCGGCTTCGCTCTGCACTTGGCGACTGTTGCGAGTAGCTAACGGGGTAATCGACCCATATGGGAGACTCGCGCTCCAATACGTGCGGATTCAATCCTGCGTATCCCGTTCGCTGCACGTAGCGTCCGTAGGCGTTGAGCGCCGGAATTTGAATGTGGCATTCGGAGCACTTAATGCCGTACGCCTGCGCGAAGTTCGGCATTGCCTGCGCCGGCTTTCCAATGACGAGCACCACGGCCGAAACGACCACTGCAATGCACCAAGGATAGCCGCTTTTGCGATGAACTCGCATGATGAGCCTCCGGTCTGATTCCGCTTTCGAGCTAGCTAGTTTGCGCCCTGCCATGCTATAGTTGATGAACGCACCGCACGGTGCTCCGAGGAGGATCCGAGAGATGCCGAAACGGTGGACAACTCTAGCTCTGCTGGCCGCTATCGCGACCTCGCTATGGGCAGTTTCAATCGAAACGCGCGCCACCGCCGGCGCCGCAACAAACGATGCGGCGGTGGCGGGCCAAAAGATCTACGGCGCTAACTGCTCCGCCTGCCACGGCGCCACTGGAGCCGGTATGGCCGGTGAGTTTCCTCCGCTCGCGGGCAATCCAATGGTCACGGGCTCCCCGGACAAGGTGATCGCGGCCGTCAAGAACGGGCTTAGCGGCGCCATGACCGTCAACGGAAAGTCTTTTAGCGGCGCGATGCCGGCGTGGAAGGGCAAGCTGAGCAATACCGAGATCGCCGACGTAATCACGTATATTCGCTCGGCATGGAGTAATAAAGCCGACCCTGTGACCGAAGCGCAGGTCGAAGCCTCAAAGTAGGACGGAGGCCACGCTTGAAGATCAACGCGAGATTCGCCCTCGTCGCCGCGGTCGTCGTCACGGGATCGATCGTCGCGGATTTTCGCGGCAGCGTGATGGGCGCGCAACCGCCCGACGGCAAAGCGATCTTCCTTGTGAACTGCGCGGTGTGCCATCAGGCTACGGGACGCGGCGGCGGCCCCTATCCACCGCTGGCGGGGAATCCCGACGTCAATGCGGTGGATAGCGCCAACTTAATCCAGACAGTTCTCAACGGGCGAACGGGACCGATCACGGTGAATGGCACTCAATACGGCGGCAACATGCCGTCGTGGCGCGGCCAGCTTTCTGATGTCCAGATCGCCGCGGTGCTCACCTACGTGCGAACGGCTTGGCAGAACGGCGCACCGGCGGTCTCAGAAGACCAGGTCGCGGCCGCGCGCGCCCCTGAGGCCTTAAGCGGGGCCGAGCTCTTCGCCGCAAAGTGTTCTAGCTGTCATCAATCTGCTGGTCAGGGAAGCGACGTCTACCCGCCGCTAGCCGGGAACTCCGTCGTCACCGCCGCCGACCCCAGCGCGATGATCGGTGTGATCGTCAACGGCCGCACGGGACCGCTTACGGTCAACGGCAAGACCTTCAACAGCCAGATGCCGACTTGGAAGGGACAACTCAACGATGCGAGCATCGCGGCGGTCGCGAGCTATATTCGCTCGGCATGGGGTAACGACGCTTCGCCGGTGACCGAGCAGCAGGTTGCCGGCATCGGCTCGCCGGTATCGGTCCAAGTTGGGGCTTCCGTCTACGCAAAGAACTGCGCCGTTTGTCACCAGGCCCAGGGAGAGGGCGGAATCGGTCCCGCACTCGCGGGAAATCCACACGTCAACATCGGCAATCCGACGCCTATGCTGACGACCATCTTGCAAGGTCGCAATGCAATGCCGTCGTGGCGCGGGCAGCTTGCAGCGAGCGACATCGCGGCCGTCGCAACCTTCATACGCTCCTCGTGGGGCAACAGTGCCGGCCCGGTCAGCGTACAAGACGTCACGACGATCAAGTGACGCGACTATCGCACGATTAGAACCGGGACCGTTGCTTCTTGTACGACGGATTCCGCAACGCTCCCAAGCCACAGCTTCTTGAGCCCGGTGCGGCCGTGGCTTCCCATAACGATAAGGTCGGCGCCCGTGTTCTTCGCGACATCGAGTAAGGCCGAAGACGGGGACCCCTCCAACACTCGCGTTTCTATGGTAACACCGGAACCCGCATATTTCGCGATAGCCTCGCGTTCGATGCTTCGGGCGTCTTCATTGAGTGACGCAATCCACTCAGTAACGATGTCTCCGGTCGCGAACGTCATTGAGGTCGCCGCGCGTATGACATCTACCACGGTGCACACCGTACAACGCGCGCCTTGCTCCTTCGCGAGCTTTATGGCCACGTCAAGCGCTTTGTGAGAGCAGTCCGATCCGTCCAGCGCGACTAAGATGCGGTTGAACATATAAGGGTGGTTTCGCGCGACCCGGCAAATATCCACCCATGACGCGAATAGTCCGGAGCACGCAGATCCAGGCGCCCGAGAGTGATGTGATCGACCGGCTCCAAAGCTTCTTTTCTGCGCACCCGACACTTCAGGTGAAGACCTTGGGCTCCTCAACTGCGAGTGTGGACGTTCAATACAGCGTGCTCTTTGACTGGACGAGCATCGCTGCGCGTCGCGAAGGCGTAGCACTCGCATGGCGCCCCGCTTGGCGTGGCTTTCCACCGTTCGGTGCGACCCTTACCGTTCGGGCTGCCGGTGAAAACACGGAGCTGGTACTCGAAGGCTCGTACGAACCGCCGGGAGGCGCGGCGGGCCGATTTTTCGATCGCGTCGTGGGTCGAAAGTTAGCGGCGCGCACCTTGGATGCGCTCCTCAATCAGCTGGCAGAAAATGCCTAAGGAAGGAAGACTTTTCGTCATTGCTGCGATCCTTGGCCTTGCTGCCATCGGCGTCGCTGCAGCGCAAGGTCAGGCAAAGGTCGACCCGCTGGTGGAGCGCGGACGGTACCTCGTAGGCTTTGGCAGCTGCAATGACTGCCACACGCCGGGGTGGAGGGAGTCGGACGGCACCACTCCAGTTTCGCACTGGATGACCGGGAGCAGTCTCGGCTACCGTGGCCCATGGGGAACCAGTTATCCGGCCAACGTTCGCCTCGAGTTTCAGACCATCTCGGAGAATGACTGGCTCTTTATGGTGCGTACTCGCGGCGGTCACTGGCCGATGATCTGGCACGATTTGCGGTTTCTAAAGATCGAAGACCAGCGTGCGATCTACCGCTTCATCAAGCAACTCGGGCCACGCGGGAGCCAGTCACCGGCTAGCCTTCCGCCCGGCGTCGAGCCTAAGACGCCCTATATCTGGGTCGTGCCGCACTAAGCCGCGACCCGGCCAGTCACCACGTTCGCATTCCAGGCGCCAAGTAGCCCGGGTGCCGCAGCAACTCGCCGAGCGGACCGGCGTAGGCGAGTACGGCTAGAACGAGCGCCAATACGCCCCACCGGAAAACGTGCTGCAGCATTGGCGGCGTCGGAGCGGCGGGTTCGGCGGGCGTTGCAAAAGCGGCTTCCGTCGACTCCGTCTTCGCGTTCTGCAGCAACGTGCCGACCGCGACCGCGACGAACGTTAGGATGCTGACGAAGAGAAAGAAGCCGCCGGCCGCTGCGAGCAGCATATACTGCTCCCACGTGTTGGCTACGGTCGCCCCCAAGTAGCCGACCTCGGC
>JBEKRW010000270.1:0-3632 GCA_049517595.1 Candidatus Cybelea sp.
AAGTCCTCAGGTTTGTTCGTGTCGATGGTGACCAAGCTGCCGCCGGGCACCGCGACGCGCTGAAAGCTTACGGGGCCGATTCCAACGAGCTTCTCCGTCCCCTTGACGGAGCGCTCGAAGATTTCGACGTGCCGGCCAAAGTAGCCGTGATCGTCGACCGTAACGCGAACGCCCTTGGCCGAGTTGGCGAACGTCGTGCGCTTTGTGCCGTCCGGCAACGTGGAATATGCCGTCGTCGCGCCTTCGAGAATCTTTCTCGCGTTGATCTCACCGGTCGACGTGTGCAGCTCGACCCCCGACAGGCTCGACTTCGAGCCGGCGTTGAGGAACGTGTACTCCAGCGCGACGATGAGCACCAGCGCAATCCCCAGCACGATCGCCGTGATTTTCAGGCAGCGGCCGGCGCGCAGCCATTCAACGTACTTCATTACGAGCTGCCCTTAGCCATAACGTCGGCGGTGGCGTCGGCCGGCGAAACCGCGAATAAAAAGATATCTTCGAGATTGAGGTCGACGACTCGCACGCCCGTCGCGCCGGCGTTGGTGAGCATCGAAGCGATGCTGTCGGCGTCGTCGCGAACGAGGAGCCGCACGATTCGTTCGGTCCGATCGGCGCGCAGGACGCGCGGATCGTTCGCAATCCCGTTGAGCGTATAGGTAACGTTGGGAAAGATCCCCTCGACGATTTTACGGTCGCTCTTCAGATCGTCGACGAGCCCTTCGAGAACCAGGCGTCCACGATCCATCACCGCGATATGCTCCGCCGCACGTTCGACTTGCCCGATTTGATGCGACGAAAAGAGCACCGAGTTGCCGCGCGCGGCTTCGTTGATGATCAAGCTGAGCACGTGGCGCTGATTGATCGGATCCAGCCCGCTCGTCGGTTCGTCGAGCACTAGGATCGGCGCATTGCGCGCAAAGGCCAGCGCGACCATCACGGCCGTCCGCATCCCTTTGGAGAGCGCGCGGCTGCGCTTGGCGGGCTCGACGTTGAACTGCGCCAACAGCTCGAGCGCACGTGCGGGGTCGAACGTCTTGAAGGCGCGCCGGTTCATCTCGACGTGCTCGGCGACGGTCATCCATTCATACAGGACGCTGCGCTCGGGCACGTAGGCGATGCGTTCGAACATTTCCGGCACGAGTGGCTTGCCGTCGAAGAGCACCACGCCGCTGGTCGTACGCGCTAAGCCGAGCATGCACTTGAACACGGTCGTTTTGCCGGCGCCGTTGGGGCCGAGCAGTCCGAAGACGCTTCCCGCTGGAATCTCGAGCGAGAACCCGTCGACGGCTGCAAACTGGCCGTACGTCTTGCGCAGGTTCGAAATCTTTATGCTACTCATTGCTCCTCCGGAAACCACCGGTCTAGTGCGGTGTCGATTAGTTCGCGGACGTCATTGCGACCAAGTCCGACTGATTTAGCCTCTCGTAGTGCGAGGTCGAGCGCGTCGCGTGCAACGTCGCTTGCGGCCGTCTTGGCCGACTGGACGCTTCCGTTATTGCGGATGAAGGATCCCCGTCCGGGGGAGGTCTCGATAACGTCGGCGTGTTCCAGCTCGCGATACGCCCGTGCGACGGTATTGGGATTGACTGTGAGGTCGAGCGCGAGCTGCTTAACGGTCGGGAGTTGTTCGCCAATCTGCAAGATTCCGAGAGCAACTGATCGCTTGACTTGCTCGACAATCTGCAGGTAGATCGGCACGCCGCTGCGCGGGTCGACCGTCATTACGGCCGGCATCGTCTTACTCGACTTACCTTAGAGCCTCGGGCCCCAGCCCTGGAAAAGCCCTCCGCCAATCTTCTCAGGCGGGCGAATCGGGGTACGGGCCTCGCGGGCGACTTCGGCGTCGGGGCGGTTGTTCCAAAAATGCGTCATGTTCGAATCCTTTCTAGCGTCTAGTACTGATTTGCTGTCGTACTAGTACACTAGTACAATAGCTTACTGGTACACTGCCGTCAACCCCTCCGGGCAAAAAAAAGCCGCTCCCCCGTCGGGGGCATCCGGGAACCGGCGCACGGGCTTAGCGCACGTCGACGCTGGGGTTTAGGCTCGTGCTGGTGCTGACGCTCGTGCTGGTGCTGACGCTCTTGCTGAGGCTAGCGCCCAGGAGTGGGCAGCCTACGCGCCGGCGAGCGACGCGACAGCCTCGGAGTCCGCCATGGTTGATCGGCGAGACGTAGATCGTGGGCTTTGGTCTGTGCTTGTATGCGAAGACCGGGCGAACCAGGGCCGCCAGCAGGGCCGGGACGCCAAAAACCATCAAGGCCGCAACCGCCAACTGAACCTAGCGCCTCCGGCCGGCGCCGTTCTTAAGCGCGTTGAACGCGAACTCGTCTGCCATTGCCCGCCTCACGCGGCGCGAATTACTTCGAAAGGGGACATACGTCTACGAAATTCGGGCTCGGTATCTTGTTAGCTCCGCAATCCGGCGAATGCTTTTCTAAAAATAATATGCGACCTACCCATTCCTTGCGTTAGTCAGAGTAGAATCAGATCAACCGGGTATTCCCGAGGCCCCATAGACCAAGTGAAATGCAAAGGAGTGTAAACCATGAATCGATTCGCAAAGCGGCCCGGCCGACTCGCAACCTTGGGCATGATCGCCATCGGCGTGGCAGTTGCAATCTCGAGCGTCAGCATCGTGCGCGCGGAACACGCGAATCCAGACAAGAACAAGACCTACAAATGCAGTAGCGGAACCGCGTGCTTGGAGGGCATTTCTACCGGCAGCAGCACTTGGGGCGTGTACGGTCTGGGCGCAAGCGCCGACGGCGTTCACGGAGTAACGAGTTCTACGAATGGGAACTCGGGGACGTCGGGGATCAGCACCGGCACCAGCGGCTCGGCCCACGGCATATACGGCCGCTCTTCCAACGGTCAGGGCGTTTATGGAACGTCATCGAGCAACAACGGCGTCGAAGGTCACTCCACCGCGTCGGGCGGCTCGGGCGTCGCCGGCATCGAGACTGGAACGGCATCCGGCAGCGGCGACGGCGTGTATTCCGAATCGGCCGATAAAACCAACCTCTATGAGGCGCTCGAAGCGAAGGCCGACAGCTCGAACACGTACATCTTCGAAGGCTATAACGCTTCCACCGACGGTCTGTGCACGATCGATTACAACGCGACGCTGGCGTGCACCGGCGGCGCCGACGTAAGGAACGTGAGGACGCGCCACACAAACGCTGATGGTCAGCACGTTCTCGCTTACGGGGCCGAATCGGCAACGGCGACGATTGAAGACGTCGGTACGGCGCGAATGGTGGGCGGTATCGCAAACGTTACGATCGACCCAGCCTTTGCTTCGGTGATGGATCGCAAGTGGTACTACGTTTTCCTTACACCGCTCGGCGACACACGCGGGCTTTACGTGAGCCAAAAGACGCCGTCGGCGTTCCAGGTGCGAGAGAGTGAAGGTGGGCGCGCGAGGCTGGAGTTCGACTACCGCATCGTTGCGCATCCGCTCGACGCAAAAAACGATCGGCTGCCGCTCGCTCCTGCCATGAGAATGCCGCGAAGAGAGCGGTAAGGCGGCTGAAGCCAACTGGCTTCCCGCCGCCTCCGCTCTTTCGTAGACTATCTCTACGGTTGCGCCACGCCGGCGGGAGTCCATCCTTCGGATGCAGTCCCGAGGC
>JBEKRW010000271.1:0-3630 GCA_049517595.1 Candidatus Cybelea sp.
TCGCGCTGGCAAACGTCGAGGGCATGATCGACGGCCTCGTCGCGCCCACGCCTTCACGGTTGGAGGCGGTGGCCGATGCGTTACGGCGTGCGTCCAAGCTATTGAAGGAGGGCGGAGCGGGTTAAATGGAGCGGCGCAGCATCCTCGTCGTCGACGACGAGCCCCAAATCGTCGAGGTTATCGCGGCCTATCTGGAACGCGAGGGGATGCTCGTCGAGTCGGCCGGCAGCATAGCGGAAGCCATCGGTGCCCTCGAGCGACTTCATCCCGATCTTCTCGTTCTCGACGTAACGCTTCCCGACGGCAGCGGTCTGGACGTTTTGCGGAGCGCATCCGGGCACAACCCGCGGATTCCGACGATCATGCTCACCAGTCGCGGAGAGGAAGCCGATCGCATCGTCGGATTGGAGCTTGGTGCCGACGATTATGTGACCAAGCCCTTCTCGCCGCGCGAGTTGGTGGCTCGCGTTCGGGCGCTGCTGCGAAGAATGGGCGAGGGAGCCGACGGCGCGCGCAACGATAAACCAACCCACAAAACGCGCGTCGGCGACCTGGAGATCGACTATAGCTTTCACGAGGTGAGCGTAGAAGGCGTACCCGCGACGCTGACCGCGACGGAGTTCCAAATCCTGGCGCTTCTTGCCGAGAACCCCGGCGAGGTCTTCACGCGGTCGCATCTGCTGGACCGCCTCGGTGACGATTCTGAAATTTACGAACGCACGCTCGACCGTCACATCAATAACCTCCGGAAGAAGATCGAAAAAGATCCGCGCAATCCCGCGTACGTCCTAACGGTCTACGGCGTGGGCTACAAAATGAGGAAAGCCTAGAGAAGGCTGCACGGAATGCGTGGGTGGTGAAGGAGCTTGCGGCGTAGGCACGTGCTCGTTCTCGAGGACGAGCCTCTAATCAGCGACGTCCTCGACAGCTATCTGCGCCGTGGCGGTTTTGAAACTACGCTCTGCGGCACCGTCGAGGCGGCATTCGCGGCGCTGGCGCGATCGCAACCCGACGTCATGATTCTCGACGTTTCGTTGCCCGACGGCAGCGGCCTCGACGTGCTTCGGGAGACTCGCTCGTCAGGCTCGCTGCTGCCGGCGATCGTGCTGACCGCGCTTGGAGAGGAGTCGGACCGGATCGTCGGATTGGAGCTGGGCGCCGACGATTACGTCACCAAACCGTTTTCGCCGCGCGAGCTGATCGCGCGCGTTCGGGCGCTCCTGCGCCGCGTTGACGAGCGGTCGGCGGCGCGGGACGGGGCCGGAAAGTTGCGGATCGGCGAATTCGAGATCGACCCGACGTTTCGCGACGCACGGATAGCCGGGGAGCCGGCAAACCTCACCGCCACCGAGTTTCGCATTCTCTCAATTCTTGCCGGAAATCCCGGAGAAGTCTTTACGCGCGCGGAGTTGCTCGATCGCCTGCAAGACGGTGGCAAAATCTACGAACGCACGCTCGACCGCCACATCAACAATTTACGCCGGAAGATCGAGCGCGATAGCCGCGACCCCGCGTACGTAATTACCGTCTACGGCGTCGGCTACCGGCTAAAGAAGCCATGAGCGAGTGGCCGCTATGATTCGGGCGATTGCAACCGTTGCGCTACTGACACTCTACGCCTGCGCCGGGTCGTTCGGCGAGCGCGTTCACGAACAGTTCCACCAAGCCGTCGATAGCGGTGCGATGCCGATCGTTCACGTCGAAAACATTGCGGGGACCGTCCAGATCGCCGTGTGGGCCAAACCGGTGGTGGATATCGTTGCAACGAAGTACGGCTCCGACGCTTCTGACCTGCGCAGCATTACGATCAGCGTAAATCGCGCGGGCGACGGAATCTTCGTCGTTACGACATATGGGGACGGCGATCGCGGCGGCGTGCGTTATCGGATTTCCGTTCCCGCCGGCGCTTCGGTGCAAGTCGGCAACGTTGCCGGTGCCGTCTCCGTCGGCGCCGTTACCGGCAACGTAAACGTCGAGACGCAGGCCGGCACGATTGAAGCAAATCTCGGCCGGGTCGACGGAGATCGCGCGATCGACCTGCGTGCCACTACCGGCGCGATCACGGTGCGAATCGCGCGCGAAAGCAACGCGACGGTCAACGCCCAGAGCACCGTCGGCGGCTTTTCGACCGACGTCTCGGGAATCGAGCAAAGCCACGAGAACGTGGTCGGCGTGCGAGCGAGCGGCACGATCGGATCCGGAACCGCGCGCATTCGGCTGAACACGACGACGGGCGCTATCGCGCTGCGAACGATCGAGTAGGGCGCCCTATCGGGGAGACGTCAAAAAGCCGCCGAAAGAGCCGCGGGTATGGATTTTAGTATCGTTAGCCATGCCTGTCTGGATATCAGGGCTCACGGAAAACGCCTCGTCATCGACCCCTGGTTGAACGAGCCGACCTACTGGTCGTCTTGGTGGCATGCGCCGCCGCCCGTCTTCGAACCGGACATCTTTGACGCCGATTATGTCTACATCACGCACTGGCACTTCGATCATTTCGATCCGAGAACGCTCAAGAAGTTCGCGAAGACGACGACGGTCATGGTACCGCGCTTCCCGATCTCCGGTTTGGGCGACCAGCTTCGCGACATCGGCTTCGAGCGCATCATCGAGCTCCCGCACGGCAAGGCCATCCAGCTCGCCGACGGCTTCTCGTTTACCAGCTACCAGATCAGTTTCCAAGACGATAGCGTCGCCGTCGTCGAGGCCGACGGGACCGTGTTGATCGATCTCAACGATGCCAAGCCGTTGCCCTCGAGCTGGCGAACGTTTCGCGCGAAATATCCGAAGGTCGACTTCATGCTCCGCAGCCATTCACCGGCGTGGTCGTACCCGACGCGCTATACTTTCGAAGACCCCGCCGATCGTCTGCCGGTCGACGCGCGAACGTATATGGATGCCTTCGTTGCGGCCGCGCAGCAGTTGCGCCCCCGTTATGCGATTCCGTTTGCGAGTGGCATCTGCCACTTGCACCGCGAGGTCCGCGATGAGAATCGCTATCTGGTCTCGGGCCCTGAGATGAAGCGGTATTTCGAGGCCAACGCTTCGCGGGCTCCGGAGACGGCGCTCGTGCTTCTGCCGCCGGGCAGCGGCTGGTCGGCCGCCTCCGGGTTCACCGTGGCCGGCGAGAACATCGTCGACATGGTGAGCTTCGCCGAGGAACGCGCGGCGCAAGAGAACGAGCGGCTCGAAAAAGTCTATCGTTCGGAAGGCGAGAAACAGATCGCCTTCGAGGACTTTTCGAAGTACTTTACCGGCTTCCTAAAGGCAACTCGGCTGCTGCGCCCCTTCATGGGCAACGCGCGCTGGGTCTTTCCGATCGAAAACCCGCAGCTCGAGTACTGGTGCGTGAACTTCGGCAACTCGACGATTACGCGATCGGTCCAGATGCCGGCGGTGTACGACAGTGCCGTCTCCGTCTCGCCGGCGGTGCTTTCGGCCTCACTGCGGAACACGGTCTTCACCAACGTCGATATTTCCAAGCGCTGGCGGGTGCACATCAAGCGCGGCAGCGCGATGCGCCACTTCATCGTGACGAACCTCTTGCTGCTCTACGAAGCGGAGTATCTCTCTCCCAAGCGGCTCTTCTCGTGGCGCTTCCTAACCCGCTATCTGCGCCGCCTGCCGGAG
>JBEKRW010000272.1:0-3628 GCA_049517595.1 Candidatus Cybelea sp.
AGGAACAGGCCACGTTACTCGGCGGATTGGCGATCGTCCACGGCTCTTGGGTTCCGCCGAAGCAGACGTGGAAGAGGTCGGCGCCGAGCAAGGTTAGCCGAACCCGCGGGGTCACGTCGTACGCGACCTGCAGGTTTGCGACGATCGAGCTGGGCTGCTCGATATTATCGAACGCGAACGAGTGAGTCTGGAAGTTCGGCGTGTACAAGTAGCCATATGTACCCAAGCCGGGGGAGCCCGCGTACAGGTAGTTGCACTGCAGCGGATCGGTCTTCGGCGAGAGCTTCGTGATGCCGGTGGCGGCCGAGTTCAGAGTGCAGGAGCGCGGATCGTATCCGTTGTTGTCCAGCGGAGTACCGTAGAAACCGCCGGTCTGGAAGGAGAAGCTTGGCGTGATCGCCAGCTTATCGTGGCGCCAGTTGAGGATCAGCGACGAGACGTAGGGCGATATATAGCTCACGAAGGATCCGTTGAGACTCGGTGCGATCGCGGTCGAGTAGGGATTGTACCAGCCGCCGAGGTCCAAGAGCCCCTGCGACGGGAGGTTGTAGTACGGGTTGAGGATCGTGTCGTAACCTTTCGCGATCTTGCCGTTGTGCGTGTTGCACGGAACGCCCGTTCCGGCTTGGTAGCAGGGAGATCCGCCGCCAGCTTTGGTCAGCAAGTTGTACTGCGAGATGACCCCGTTGAGCACGGTTAGCGGATTGGGGATGATGCCGCCCGTCGAAAGTGGCACGTTCTCGAACATCACCTTCGAGTTGGTGTACGTGAAGGCCAACTGTCCGGAGAACCCGTTGCGGCTGAAGTCGCCTTTGCTGAACAGAAACTCCACGCCTTGGTTGCGATTGACGCCGACGGGAACCTGGGTCGCGAAGTTCGAGCCGATGAACGTTTGCTGCTGCCAGTTCGAGACCCAGGTGTAGAACGGCGAGATCTTCAGGCTCATATCGGTCCCGCGGAAGTGCTGCTCGTATGAGAGATCGTATTGCCCCGACGAGATTCCCGGAATCGGATGGAAGGGTGAGTAGAAACCGAGGTTCATCGTGTTGTTCCAGACCGACCGCTCGTCGCCCGAGAGGCTCAAGTACTGGACGGACGCCGAGATCGGCGGCTGCGTGTAGCGGCCGGCCGAGAGACGCCAAACGACATCCGGCGTTTGCGAGTAGGTCGCCGAGAAACGCGGCTCCCAGTAGTTGAGCGTGTACGAACTGGGCGAACTTGCGGTGAAGTTCGGCGCCGCGACGCCGTTCTGCGTCGTGCCATTGGGGTGGACCCAGCCGGTGTGAGGACCCGCCGGGTGAAGGAGCGTAGCTGCGGTGTCGCAGTTTCCGTTTACGTACTGGGCACTTGCCGGCGGCGGCTGACCCGGCGGCAGCAATTGCGTCAGCACTTGGTTCGTCGGCGCGTAGACGCAGGTATAGTTGGCCGTCATGTTCGCGTAGAACTCGTCGGCCGTGGTTGCCGAGTCGGGAAGCTTGTAGGTAAAGTCATCGTAGCGGATTGCCGCATTGATCAGGATCTTATCGTTGGGGCGGAACTGATCGGCAAGCGAGAAGTTCTCGAACTCCGGTTTGACCGTGTTGTACGAGCCGCTCGCGTTGCCGCTCCAGAGACTATCCCACTGTGCTCCAGCCCGGGCGGCCGGAGTGCCCGGGGCGCCATAGCCCGAAGGGCCGCCGGTAGCGGCGCCGGTCCACGTGGGATTCACGATGCAATTGCTGCTGTACGTTTTGGCGCAATTGAGCGTGCCCGACGACGTTTTGAGGTTCAGCGTCGTGTCGTAGTAACTGCTGCTCAGACACGGTACGGAGTAGCCGAAGGCGCCGCTCGGGAGATTTTGCTGATTCCCGTAGCAGCTAAAGCCTGCGGCCGTCTTTGCCATGTAGCCAATCGGTGAATCGTTCCCCGCCGCCGAACTGTTGTTCCAGCGGATGACGCCGGCGGTCGTGTAGTTGCCGTCGAGCGTCACGAGGTTCTGGTCGTTGAGCTGGTCTTGGAAGTCCAACGCACCGCCCGCGGTGTGCGTAACCAGCTGATATTGTGCGGTGGCGGGCAGCGAAGGAACGCCGACTCCCGTCGCGCCGGCGATCGGGTTGTTCTGCATCCAATCCGAGTAGAACGTGTAGCCGTACGCACGGAGATAGGCCGATTGGCTCAGCGCGTACGTGTACTGCACCTTGCTGATGCCGGCGTCGTTCCGAATCGTCGCTTGCGAGTTGTCGTTTGGCGGGATTGGGCCATTAAACGCGTGAGCCGGCGTGTCTGGAACCATGTAAACGCCCGGCGTTCGGACCGTCCCGGTACCAGTCTTATAGTTGTACGCGCCGATTGCAGTGCCGAACGGGACGTTGTAGGCGACGCCGTCGGCGTATGCGAGATAGGTCGGTCCGCAGGCGGTCGTCCCAAGGATGCTCGACGGACACAGATACGGGCCCGCCGGCAATCCCACGCGCTGTAAGTAGAACTGGTTCGGCTGGAGGAATGAGACGATCTGTCCGACTCCCGAACACCCGTTGACGCTCAGGCCAGGGGCAATCGTCTCCGGGCCGCACGTCGGGGCTGCAGCTCGCGTTCCGTACGCTCCCCAGATGAACTGGTTGTTGCCCGGTCCTTCGTCGTCCGGGCTGTTATAGCTGTAGTTGTTGAGCGCGGATCCGCTCCAGAGCACCTGCACGTCATCGCGCAGTCCGTTAGCTTTGGGAATGCCCATGTGCAGGTTGATCACGCTCTCGCGATCGGTGACACTCGATGGGTCGCCGGCGATGCCGCTGTAGTACTGCCAGCATCCCTGGTCGGGGAAGCTGAACTTCGCCCCGTACAACTGGCAGATCGGCTTCACGCCTTGACCGGTGCCGAAGATCGCAGTCGGCGAAGTATCCAGCACTTGATTGCTAAGTATCCCATAGCCGAGCAACGTGCCGTCGGCATCGCCCGATAAGAAACCGCCCGGCGTCATGTATCCGGCGCCGTTCGTGTTGTCGAAGAAGCGGAAATTCTGGTTGTAGCCTAACAGGCCGACGTAATAGCTGAAGCTCCGATCGGGGGTCGAGCCGCCGATCTCGACGCTCGCCTGATGGTAAAACTGCGGCGTCGCAATACCCAGGTTGGCCGTCGCGAAGCCCGGGAACGTGCCCGTCTTGATGACCTGGTTGATGAAGCCGGCGGTGCCGGCGGAGGCAACCGAGGACGGACCGCCGCCGGTGTAAACCTGCAGCTCGGAGAGACCGAGGCTCGATTCGGTTCCCGAGTTGTAGTTGTCGAAGGAACGATTGATTGGGATGCCGTCATACTCGAAGCCCGTATAGTACGAGTTTTGGCCGCGAATATAGGCCGCGTTGAAATCCCAACCCATGCCGCCCTGCGACGTTTGGATGCCGGGAACCGACGCCATCGCGGAGTAGGCGCTGTTGAGGTTCCCTCCGCCGCCAAGCGCGGCCGCAGCGGCGGCTTGCGCCGCGTTGACGCTGTAGAGATCGCCGCCGACGCCGGCTTTTACCAGCGACGACCCCGCTTGCGACGTTACCGACGCAATGATTTTGAGCGTCTTGGTCAGCGTGTAGCTCACCTGCTGCGTCTGATCGGCAAAGACGACGGTGCCGGCGACCGATATGCCTTGATAACCGAACTT
>JBEKRW010000273.1:0-3589 GCA_049517595.1 Candidatus Cybelea sp.
CCGTCGGCTCGTCCTTGCTCAGAGCGAGAAAGCCCCGAACGTGTTCTTCGATCGCCTCGGCGAGCGCGGCCTGAGAGGCCCGGTCGAATCGTTGACGCACAGCGAAGGTCAGTCGCAGCGTACGGTCCGTTGGCCCGGAGCGAATTGAAGCCAACTCGGGAAAGCGCACCAAAAGCGCGCAGACCAAACTGACGGTATCGGCATTCTCGATGCGTAATCGGGTGCTCATCACACTTGGCTCTTCTTTCGCGGCTCCATCCCACCAGGTTCACGAACCCCAAGGGGCAGGGTCAGTACGACACGGCCCCAAGGTCTCCCCGCAGCCGCCTATAGAAAAGAGCCTCGTGACCCTCAGGAAGGTTCCGGCCTCGCTCGCCCTGGGCTTGCTTGCGTCCATCCTGGCCCACGGCAGCCTCTACGGCGGCGAGCATGCCATGGCCGGCAGCTTCCACGCCATGCTCTTGCAGGCGGCACTCGCGGGCGGGGTCGGCCTCCTCGTTTTCTTCGGTCTTCTGGCCGCCAGCGGCGCGAATGCGGCCGTTGACGGCAGCGTGCTGGCAACTCGGCTCGCCGAGCGTCTTCCGGGCTACGGTTCGCTCCTAGTTGCGGCCGCCGCGTGGTACGGCATCGCGGAGTGCCTCGAACCCCACCACGCCGCCGCCTCGCTGCTCGCCGTTCCGCTTTCGCTCGCGGCAGTTTCATGGCTGGTCGCCCTGCTCAGCCGCGGCGTCGTGGCCGTCTTGGCCGGCGCCGTCATCGCGGCGTGGCGCGCCGCCTTCTCGCCCCGGACGCCGGCATGGCTTGGGCGTTCACAGTCTCCTCGGCCTACGCGCCGGATTCTCTGGACGCGGCGCCGCTTCGCTCGTCCCCCTCCGATCGGGCTCGATTACTGCGCGTAAGCGCGCGTCGATCCTTTTTCTTCCTCAACTAAGATCGGAGAAGAACCATGTCTCGTTTTCGTACGGCGCTCGTCGCCGTCTTATTGGCTTTAAGTTGCTTCGCACCGGCGTTCGGCGCAACGACCGGACTCGTCCGCGGTACCATCACGGTCGACGGCAAACCGGCGCCGGGGGCGAAGGTGGTTCTCGAAGGCGAAGGCTCGCGATTTCAAACGACCGCCGACGCCAAAGGCGACTACGTCTTTCCCCAAGTTCCCTTCGGCTCGTATCGCGTGGTCGTAAATGCGAAGGGAGCGCACCAAGTCCAGGTTCTCGTCCAGGTTGCGAGCGGTCAGGTCGCGACGGTTGACGTCGAGCTTTCGACACAGCTCAAACAGATTGCGCAGACCACGGTGACGGCGCACGCCGGCGCCGAAGCGAACCCTCCGTCGGTCAACCAGCTCACTCGAGCCTCCATTCAAACGTCGCCTGTCAACAACAGCCTCGACAAGCTGCTCGCAACGCTCCCGGGAGTCGTTCAGTTCTCCTACAACGAGCCGGTGATCAACGGTTTTCATGGCGTGAGCTACAATATCGACGGTGCGCCGCTGCCGTTGGCCACAACCTCGAACTTCGCTGAGATCATCGATCCAAAGGTCATTAACTCGATCGAAGTGCTGACCGGCGCGATTCCCGCCGAATATGGAGGCGAGCGCATGGGCGGTGTCGTCAACATCATCAGCAACCGGCCAAATGACATTCCTGAAGGGACCTTCGGCACGGTCACGGGCGGTTTTGGAAACCAAGCGCAAGGCATTGGGTCGCTGGACCTGGAGTCCCGCTCCGGTGCCAGCGAGTTCTTTTTGAGCGGAAACGTCGAGACTACCGGTCGCGGGCTGGACGCGCCGACCTATACCCCAATCAACGACGCCAGCTCGAGTAGCGATCAGTTCTTTCGCTTCATCACACAGCTCGCGCCGCGCGATACGCTGGCGTTCGACTACTCCAACCAGTTTTCGCAGTTCCAAATTCCTATCAACACCGATCCCAACAACCCGCTCGACCCCGTGGTGAGCGCACCCGGCACGCTCGATACACAACTCGAGTACGACCGCTTCTCCAATCTCAACTGGACGCAAATCTCCCGGGATGGTAACGGCGTATTCCAGATCATTCCGTGGTGGCGATCGACGAGCATCGATTACCTCGGCGATCTCCCTCTCGACGTGCTTGCGGTCGAGCCCGACTTTAGCGTCTGTCCGCCAACCTGCGCGAAGACCGTCAATCTCATCGGGCTGGACCAAGGCTCCTTCGCAAGCTACGTCGGAGTGCGCGCCTCCGATTTTCGCGCGACGAAGAATCACGCCTGGAAGATCGGCGTCGATCTCGATCGCGAGAGCGCCACCGCATCGCAGGAGTTCGCCTGCTACTACGCGGACTGTGCCGCAAGCGGCAGCGTCGTGAAGCCGTATTATGCCGCGTTCACCACGCCGCAGGGACAGGCCGGCTCGAATATCGGCATTTATGGTGAGGACAAGTGGCAGGAGACGCCTGCGGTCATCTGGAGCTATGGCCTGCGATACGACCATTCAACGGGGTACGTCGGCGGCTGGCAGCTCAGCCCGCGCATCGGCGTCAACGTGTGGGACGGCGGCAAGAACGTCGCGCACGTGTACTACGGCAAGTTCTACGCCGCGCCGCTGCTCGAGGACGTCCGTCAGGCCTGCGTCTTGCTCTCCGCGCAGCAAGCCTGTTCGACTACGAATCCGGTTTACGATCTAAAGCCCGAAAGCGATTCGTACTACGAAATGGGGGTCGTGCATGCGTTCAATCCACATTTTAGCGGCTCGCTCAATATCTTTGAGAAGAGCGTGGTCAACGTATTGGATACCACGCAGCTGTTCAACACGCCGATCTTTGCCGTCTATAACAACTCAATCGGCATCGACCACGGTGCTGAGATTCGGCTGCAAAACCAGGAGCCCGGCGGGGACCAATGGTTCCTTAGCGGCACGGTCTCCGGATCGTACGCCGCCTGCGTCTCCGGTTCGGAGTTCCTGTTTCCACCGAACACGAACCTTCCCGGCGTGCCCTGCGTCGCGCAGCTCTCTCTCGAAGATCATAGTCAGACGGTGGACGCCACCGCGGCATATACGCACCGTTTCGGCGGCGGCGACAAGCTCTGGTACTCTACCCTACAAGCCAACTACGGTAGCGGCTTTCCGGTTCAATTCCAAGACGCCAACGTGAATTTAAACGGAACGCTTCCGGCGCACACGACCTTCGATTTCTCGCTCGGCCGCGAGCTAACGCCGGGACAGGCCGGCAAGGATCAGGGCTTGGGCCTATCGCTGCAAGTCCTCAACCTGCTCAACCACCAATACGTCATCAAGGTAGCCAACGGCTTTAACACGACTCAAATCGCAAACGGCACTAACTTTCTTCTGCGCCTTTCGGCGCCATTTTAGGAGCACAGACCCCGGCGGGACTAAAACCCCGTCGGGCCTGCTTTCAGTCGCGTAGCTCGCCGAGCGCATGTCGCGCAGACGCCGTACAGCATCACCGAGTGCTCTTTGACGCGAAATTTCGGCGGCACGAGCTTGCGGAGGTTCTCAAGGCAGCCGGCGATATCGAAAACGCGATCGCATTTCTCGCACTGGAAGTGGTGGTGGTGTCCTTTGTCCGACCGCTCGTACCGGGTGGGCTCGCCG
>JBEKRW010000274.1:0-3570 GCA_049517595.1 Candidatus Cybelea sp.
GCCCTCGTGGAAATGTCGCGCGCACGGATCCATCTCGCCGGCCGAGAGTTTGCGCCGGCGCTTGGGGCCGCCGGCGCGGCCGAGGCGATTTACGCAAGCGTCGGACTGGGCCGGTACATCGGGCTGGCGCTGCAGTTGCAGGCAGAGGCGCTCGCCGGACTAGGAGAGTCAGAACGAGCGCAGCGGACCATCTCGCGGGCAATCGACGTCCTCAAAGAGACGAGCCACCCACGCCCGTTAGCCAACGCCTATCGCGTAATGGCGAGGATCTCCGGGCGGCGGCAGTACGAGCTTGCGGCGCGCCGGCTGCTCCGCGAAGTGGCTCTCTAGCCGGCGCATGCGCCGGGCCGAGTTTTCTGTCAGCGCACTGACACGAATTGCGGCGCCTCTTTCAGGGTTCTTTCATGTTCTGACTTGAAAGTTGAGCGTCAAATGAACGTTATTCTTGCAAAACAGAACATCCGGCCGCGTTTCCCGACCGGCGTGTCCGTTTTGGCCCTTGCTGCGTCGCTTTCGGCTTGCGCCGGCTCCGGCGGCGCGCCCACGAACGGATTTCCTGGACCCTCGGCAAATGGCGCACAGCCGGCTGTTCATCGCGCAGCCGGCCCCGGAGTTATCGTGAGCTCAAAGTTCGGTGGCCCGATCTATGGCTGGGCGATTAACGAAAACGGGACCGACGGGTTCTTCACCGAGGCTCCGATGGTCGGTTACACCTTGGTTTCAACGATTGAGACGTTCGACCAGACGTCGGGAAAGGTTATCAAAGTCGTCGCGCGGCAGCGCAGCAAGCACGAGAATCACGAACTCTTCGCTGACGCGACTCTCGCAAACGACGTGGGGCTGATCGACGACGAACGGGCTTTCGTCGGGCAGCACATACGGCGGGACGTCTACCACGTGATGGCGCCGGTATCGAAAAATAAGGTTACCGGCACCTGGACCCACCCGCCTGGGAAAGACTTCCTCATTTACGACATTGCCGACCAGCAAAGCAGTCCAGCCGCAGTCATGGCGGCCACCATCCTCGACGGGGTCATCACCAAGCCGCCCACCTTCGAAGTCGTCGTGACGGACGTTGCAACAAACAAAATTCTGCGAACGCTTTATGCCCCCAAGGGCGACGGCGTGAACTATCCATACTTCGTTGCAGAAGATCTGACGACGCAGCATGCCTATGTGCCGGGCGCCAACTACCACTCGCAGACGGTCTTCATCGACTACGATATCCGAGGCGGACGCGTGTCCAACAACTTCGTTGCTCCGCCGTTCAGCGGTCCGGTGGCCGGCATGGCCATCGACTCCGCATCGCACATGATGTGCACGACGACGGACTCGACCTATAGCGTCCAGATGTACGACCTTAAGACGAAGAAACAAACGTTCGTCGGCCAAATCCCAAATTCGGGGGGAGAAGGGCAAGCGGGTAGCGCGATCGCAGCCGATCCCATCAATCACCTTTTCATAGTAGAGCAGCCTAACTCGTTACGGGGCGGCAGCGAGATCTACGTTTACGACGAACAAGGGAACGTGTTGGAAAGCTTGAGCGGCTTCGCCTTCGGTCCATTGAGCGGAATACAAGTCGTCGCCGGGAGCCGCACCGGCTACGTCGCGGGTCCGCGAGCAAATCAGCTCGAGTCCTTTACTTACTAGTTTCGCACAACATCGGAGGATCCAGCTCATGCGCCTCGCTCCAACAACCTTCACGGCTATCCTCGCTGCTTGGGCCGTTGCCCTGATCGCCGGCTGCAGCGGTGGATCGCAAGGCCCGGCAGCCGCGCTTCCGGCCGCGGGCTCAACTCGGATGCAGGGGGCCTCAGCAAACCGCGGCCAGTCGTGGATGCTTGCCCGAGCAAAGACTAAGACCCTCATCTACGCGCAGGACGAGCAGACCGGCAATGTTAACGTGTACGATTACTCGAGCGGCACGCAGGTAGGAACGCTCGCCGGTTCCGTGGCGGACGGCGGATGCGTCGACGCCAAAGGCGACGTGTACATCGTAGCCGACAGTGGCACGGTCGTGGAGTATGCGCATGGCGGGACGACGCCACTGCAGACCTACGATCCGGGCGGTTTCCTCGTGGGATGTTCCATCGACTCCAAGGGAGACGTCGCCATCACCGGCAGCTCGCCCGGCAGAGTGATCGTCTATTCGAAGGGCGACGCCAAGAAGGGTGCCAGCTACAGCGACACGGCATGCGAAACCATGTCACCCATGGGCTACGACGACAAGGGTAACGCCATCGGCGCGGGACAGTACAACGATGTTAGCGTCTGCGCTCTACTGGCCGGAACCAAACAGGAGGCGACGCTCTCGACCAGCGGCATCACGATCAATTTTCCCAACGGCACGATGTGGGACGGAAAATACATCGTGGTCGGCGATCAAGAAGCGACCAGCGGAAAAGACGAGACCGGTATGATTCAGGCTACGCTGTCGGGGAAAACGCTGACGTCCACCGGCGAAACGATTCTCACCGACACATGTTACCGGGGTTACACCGACGTGCGCAATCCGTTTGTCGTCGGCAAGAAGAACACACCGGTAAACGCCGCGCAAGGCAACGTCGTCGTCGGAAGCAACCTGTACTGCTTCAGCTCGAGCAACGGGGGCATCGAGTTCTGGCACTATCCGAAGGGCGGGGATCCGTTCAAGATGTACGGCACCCAGGACGAGATAACCGTCTTAGCCGTCAGCATCGGGACCTAGTCTCGATTACGAACCGCCGGCGAGGATCGCGTCCACTGCCGGATCGTCTCCTGCGAGATAGGCTGCGAAGGTGCGCGGCGAGTAAACGTCCGGAGCGATTGCGCGCCGCGCGTCTTGCGGCCAGCCGCTCTCCCAATAGACGCTCGAAAAGTTCACCGCGATCTTGCTGTACGGTAAAGTGAAGAACGTCTCGTCGCCGGGAGCATTCGGCTTGCCGCCGGTCGGCTCGCCGACGAAGATCGCGTTCAGATCGCGTTGGAAGTAATCGGCGGCGTTAAGACCGGCAGAGAACGTACGTGGGCCGATGATCACGAACAACCTGCCCATCCGGTTGACTGCGGAACATTGAAGCATCGCGAGCAATGGAGCGTTTAGGAACGTATCTCCGCCGTTGTTCCAGCGCATGTCGACGATCAGTTTAGCCACGTCGTGCGAGGCGAGGAACGTCCCTAAACGCCGCGCGAAGCCGGCCAGCGGCTCGGCGTTCTCGTCGATTACATTGTTGTACTGGAAGTACACGACGCGCGCGTTGGCGTCGTACGTGAACCAGTAATGTTCGTTGGTTTTCGTCAGGTAAAGCGGCGGCGTTTTTGTTAGCACGCCGAACAGGTTGACCCATCCGGCCGGACTCGGAAGCATGTTCCAAATGTTGGGATAATCGGTATTCGCTTCGACGACGTCGTCTTGCGTTCGCCCGTCGCGAAGCTCGACGTGCAGCGTAACGCGATCGGCACGCGACGCTAAGCCGAGCGCGTGCAGGAACGGAATCGCGCGAAGCCGGTACGGCACGACGGCGGAGAGCCAATAATCGTTGTCGCGACTGACATACGGAGCAACGCTTTGCACGACGGTCGCGGTGGGGT
>JBEKRW010000275.1:0-3557 GCA_049517595.1 Candidatus Cybelea sp.
GGTTATCTTGCATCTGCGCGTTGAGCTGCGCGTAGTTGCCGCCGGTCACGCTGCTCCAGCCCGCGGGCTTGCGCCCGGTGGTGGCACTCACGGATTTGATGCCGTCGATCTTCATGATCGCATCTTCCAAGTGGGATACGTAGCCGCTGGTCACGCCGATCGGCGTGCCGGGCGGATAGGTGACCGTCATGCTGATCTCGCCGGTCTGCTGCGCCGGCATGAAGTCGAAGCTCACGGCCCCCAGCGGCAGCATCAGCAGCGCCAGCACGACTGGAATCGCGAACGTCGCCACCGTCGTGGATTTCGTGGTGCCGATCGAACGAAGGAAGCGCAGCGGTCCGAACCGTTCGGCCCGGCGCGAGGCACGCGGCCGGCGCAGGAGCATCCCGGCTCCGTGCGCGAGCGCACAGACGACCAGCAAGACGACGTCGGCGCCAACCGTAGCCATGCCGCCGCCTGCGACAAGGGTGATCGAGTTGAGCAGGAGCGCGACGCAGACGAAGACGACGAAGGCACCGTGCCGCAGCGCGAACGGTAAGAACTTCGAGCGATAGAGTTGCAGTATCGTCTCGTAGCGGTGGACGAACGCATTGAGCAACAGCAGCGCCGCAACGAAGATCCCCATGGCGTTGAGCAGGAACCAGCCGGTAAACGTTCCGATGGCGAACATTGCCGCCGCCAGCAGGAGCAGCCCGATATCGACGCGGCGGTGGTCGAGCAATCGCAACCAGGCCGGGGGCGCTTCGGAGCGGCTGAGAACGCTCCACTTTGCGGCCAGCAGTGGCGTCAGCGTAAAGGAGACGAAGAGCGAGAAGAGCGTGGCGGTCACGACGACCGCGCCGTACTCGCGCAAGTACGCGCCGACGATTCCGGACATGAAAGCAATCGGAAGAAAGACGACGACGTCCACCATCGTGATCGCGATGGCCGCGCCACCGATCTCGGTGCGCCCGGTGATGGCTGCGGTCATCGGATCCAGCCCCATGTCTCGATGGCGGGTGATATTCTCGAGCACAACGATCGAGTCGTCCACGAGGATGCCGATGATCAGCGCCAGGCCCATCATCGACATCGAGTCGATGTGGAATCCAAAGAGGCGCATCACGATGAAGGTCGCGAGAATCGAGGTTGGAATCGCGAGAAACACGACGACGGCATTGCGCCAGGCGTGAAGAAAGAGCAGCATGACGATCGCCGTTAGGACGATGCCCTCGATCAACGATTGCCCGACCCCCACGAGCATCTTCTGCGTGTAGTCGGCCGGCGCGTCGATCTCGTGAAACTGGAGTTGCGGGAACTGCGTCTGGATCTTTTTGAGCTCGGTTCGCAACGCCGCGGTCGCTTTGATCTGATCGGCGTCGAGGGTCGGGTTAATCTCCATGTAAACGCGCGGGTGGCCGTTGTACGAAGAGATCGTTCGCATCGCGATGTGGCTGTCGTATGCGTTGGCGATATCGCCGATCTTCAGCGACTTGACCGGGTACTGCAGCACGCTGATCGGCGAGAACGGAATGCCGAGCAAATCGTCCGCCTTCTCGACATAATCGTGAATCGCGACGCTGCCTTCGCGCGTCGGCTGCGTCATGATGCCGCCCGGCACGTTGAGGTTATTGATCGCTACGGCGTTGAAGACGTCTTCGAGCGTGGCGTTGGTGCCGTCGAGCCGCGTCGGGTCGGGCTCGACGTGAAACTCGCGAGTCGCCGAACCGTAGACGTCGACGGATTGAACGTTGGGTATCTGCTCGACCAGTGGCGTGATCTCGCTGTTGATGAGGTCGGCGATCTGCGGTTGGGAGAGTGTCGTCGAACTGACCGCCACGTCCAACAGCGGCGGTTCGGCCTGTCCCGCCTTCGTTACGACCGGCGGGTCGAGGTCGGTAGGCATGTAGACCCGCGCGATATCGACGCGCCGCTGCACGTCGACCGACGCGAGATTGAGATCCGTGCCCATTTTGAACTGCACCACGACAACCGCCGTGCCTTCCTGGGCGTTCGCGGTCAGTTGGTCGAGGTGGTCGATGCCCGACATCTGGTCTTCGATCGGCTTGACGACCATCCGCTCCATGTCTTGGGGCGAGGCTCCCGGGTAGCTGGCAAAGACCGCGACGACCGGGAAGTCGGTGTTGGGCGGACTCGAGCTGCGCCCGAGCTGAACGAACGAGATAATGCCAAAGATGACCATCGCGCCGAAAATCGCGATGGTGATCGTCGGACGGGAAAGCGCGAAACGCGTCAACCACATGATGCGAAATCCATTGTTGTTTAGCTCTACGCCCGGAGGCCGCCGTCTGTTTCAGTCTCGGGCAGGCTTGAAGCGTCTTTTCGCCGGAGCGCCACGAGGCCGCCTGTCCGGAAGGCGGGCCGCCCGCAGAGCGGCCTTGCGCCCCGCCGCCTGCGGTCACATTCTCGGCCCGCGTCCCGTCAACGGAATAACGCGGGCGAGACCGCGAACGTAACAGAACGGAGGAACAAAATGAGAATCAAGTTGACCAGCGTGTACGTGAACGACCAGGAAAAGGCTCTGCGCTTTTATACTGGCGTTCTGGGCTTTATAAAGAAGGCCGATTTTAGCAAGGGCCCGTTTCGCTGGCTAACCGTGGCCTCACCCGAGGATCCGGACGGAACCGAGCTGCAACTGGCGCTCAACGATGATCCGGCCGCCAAGGCCTACCAAGAGGCCCGGTTTGCGCAGGGGCAGGCCGCGGCTAACTTCTTTACTGGCGACGTCAAGGGCGACTACGAGAGCATCAAAGCGCGCGGAGCCGAGTTCACAATGCCGCCGACCGACGTAACCGGCGCGACCATCGCCATGGTGAACGACACTTGCGGCAACCTCATTCAGATCACGCAGCTCGCGCCCTGGTAGGCTACCAGCGCGCAATCGCTATCCGGGCGATCGGGGCCGACGATTGGCCGCTCTGGCGAAAGTTGAGGTTGGACGCTCTGCGCGAAGCACCGGACGCTTTTAGCTCGACCCTCGCGCAATGGCAGGGCGAAGGGGATACCGAGGCTCGCTGGCGCGCACGCCTATCGGCGGTGGCGCTCAACATCGTCGCCGACCTCGACGGCGAATCCGCCGGCATGGTAAGCGCGACCGCCATGGATCGAGACGCTGCGGTCGAGCTCATCTCGATGTGGGTCGCGCCTTTTGCGCGAGGTCGCGGCATTGGCGACTCGCTGGTCGCAGCGGTGATCCAATGGGCTCGGCAACGGCCGGCCCGCAGCGTCTCTTTAGCCGTGGTCGAAAGCAACGAGCACGCCGTTGCGCTCTATCGCCGGCACGGATTCACCGACGCCGGCGCCATCGACTGCACCGGCTCGGGAGTCTCCGAGCGCCAGATGGTGCGGCGCCTTGACGGAGCTCGGGCGTAACGTCAGCGTGCGGCCGCTAGGCATCGAATGCCTCGTGGTAGCGCACCGTTCCCGTAGGCAGTTCGTCGCCGAACGCCAGCGCCTGAAAGTACTCTTGCGACGCACCCGGCAGTTGAAGACTCCGATGGGCCTGGAACCCAAAGCGGCCGTAATAGGCCGGATCCCCGAGCACGACGCATCCGGCA
>JBEKRW010000276.1:0-3548 GCA_049517595.1 Candidatus Cybelea sp.
GGCGCGTCCCGGGCGACGCAAGCGGCGATCGCTGGTGTCGTCGACTAGGGGACACGATGAAATGAAATGGACCAGCTTTAAACGCGCTTGCACACTGCTCGGGGCCGGTGCGGCGACGTTCCGCGCCGGCATAAGCCGTTCCAAGAAGCTCGACGAGCGGCAGCGGCGGGACCGCGAACGTCTCGCCGCGCGAGCCATGCAAGCATATCTGCTCTACGTGCTCACGCCGCTCTGGACTATTCCGGGATTCGGCGACTACTTGTGCCATCGGCGCGCGAAGATCGAGTCGACCAGTGGAACGCAGGAGTCGATTACGCACTCGCTCATGATGACGTTGGTCGCAGTTCCCGCACTTCAAGCATTGCTATTCGAGACCAATGCGCTAACGTTAGCCTTCGGTGCCGGCGCTTTGATTCTCCACGAGTTGGTCGTGATCTGGGATGTCGGTTACGCCGCGCCGCGCCGCCGGGTAAGCGTCACCGAGCAACATTTTCATAGCTTCTTAGAAGTGCTGCCGTTCGCGACGTTTTCATTCTTGCTTTGTCTGCGTGCCGACCAAGCACTGGCTATCCTAGGCCTCACGGATGAGAAGCCGGACTTTGCTCTGCGTTTCAAGGCAGAACCGCCGCCCTGGGCTTACATCACCGGACTGCTGGCGCTGATAACCCTCTCGATCGGCATTCCGTATGCGGAAGAGCTTTTGCGTTGCATCCGTGTTAATCCATCGCCGCTACCGCGTCCAAAGCAACCGTAACTAAAACGTCGGCCCGCTCGACCGAGAACGAAGAATTGTGGCGGCCGGTCGGTCAGGGAACCTTCAGGGTCGTGCTTGCACCGAGTGGCAAGGCATCGGCAAAACGTCGAATGGGGTGCAGCAAGGCTCCGCTAATCCTCATTGCAGTCGGTTTTTACGCAGCCCGCGAGGCGTTTGCTCTCGGAAGTGATCCTCGATGCCGGAATGAGCTGCACGGAAAATAGCGTTGCCTCGTAGCCGTAGAGCTTGCCACGGTCGAGCGCGGTGGCGTGCGTTTGGCCCTTGAGCTGCCAGCGTCCCACCAGCGTCGCCGATTTAAAGTCGTCTTGCACGGCCGGCCCGTAGACCGCGGCGATCATCGCGAGTTCCACGTCGGTATGCTTGAGGATGTCGAACGATTCGTCGTCGGTGGCGACGGCGACCGATTCGCTGGAAATCCTGTTGCCGTCCCCGACGTTGGCCAAAAACTTCCCGGGCGTCGAACCCGCTTGGAAGTTCGCCGAATAATATGGCTGGCCGGTGTCTTGATTGGTCTGCTGTTTAGAAAGTTCGTGGAGCGCGGGATTAGATTTCGCCCAGGCTTGAAATTGTGTGACGCTCCCACCCGGAATCGCGAGAGCCGAGCCCTGCGCGAGCGCGACTGCAAGCGCTGCGCCCGCAACGAGCGAGGTAATGTGGCGCGCGTTCATCGCGTGGGGCCCTCCGGTGCAAACCCTAGTTCGTACAGAAAGTCGTTATCAGCGATATCACTCATAGCAAGTCTCCTTGACAACGGATCGGTATGGTAGCCAACCGTAAATAGCTAACGGGTTCTGATTCTCAAGAGGAACCAGCACCGGCAGAGGATGCCGAGCGCTGATTCGATATTCCTGCGCGTATCCACAAGGTGCTGTTCGGCGTACCGAGCGAGCTGCGTGACGTTCGCCGAGTCGGACGCACGCGACTCCCGAATAAAGCGGGTAAGGATCAGGGCGCGTTTCTTCATCACGTCCAGTTGTTCAACTTAAAACAAATCGGTCGTCTTGTTCAAGAGCTATTACTGAAGTTAGGTTCGGACTTGATGAAGCAATGGTTACCGATCATTCGAGTCGTGTCTGGTAGCCCCGATCGTCGGAATAGCCGCGCCGGGGACTAAAGTCACGCTGTGCCGAACTCCAGGGCTGCCTGTTCGTTCGGGCTTCAGGGGGCAAGGCAAGTGAGGATTTCGGGTTTTGGCCGATACGTGCTTAGCGCGCTGGCGGCTGTAGCAATGCTCGCAGGGTGCGCTATGTTGCCCACCGGCAAGCTAACGCCAGATGAGAGTTCTCTAGGACCACTGCTCGCCCCTAACGTACGATTTGCATGCCCGGAAGAGATGACGGGATACGCGCAGTGTCTCGCGCTAATCAGGACCGACAGCTTTGGGGAACGCTCGCCCCGCATTCACGGGTACACACCGTCCGACTTGCAAGCCGCTTACCACTTACCTTCGCGGACTCGCGGCCTTGGGCAAACGATCGCGGTCGTTGACTCTGGCGATAACCCCCATGCCGAGGTCGACGTAAATACATATCGATCGCACTTCGGGCTACCGCGATGCACCATCAGCAACGGTTGCTTTCAAAAGCTCAACCAGAACGGTCGCGCCGGCAACTATCCGCCGAGCAGCGCGGGCGACGGGGTTGAGATCGATCTCGACATCGAGATGGTCTCCGCCTCGTGTCCGCTCTGCCACATAATGCTGGTCGAGGCAAATGGCTGGCAGCTATCAAACCTTGCAACGTCGGTCGATACGGCGGTTGCAAAAGGCGCCGACGTTGTCAGCAACAGCTACGGCTTTTTAGGTGATGTACAAGACGACGCTTACGGCAGCCACTACGACCATCCGGGGGTTGTGATCGTTGCCGCAGCCGGCGACCGTGGCTACCAGAGCGAGGGTGGCTTTCCGGCAGATCAGCCGAGCGTCGTATCAGTTGGCGGCACGACGCTGCTTCGAACGCGAAAGCGCAGGCACTGGAGCGAGACGGTCTGGCAGTCTTCGCCCTACGAAGGTACTGGAAGTGGTTGCACGAGTTCGCGTACCCCGAAGCCCACGTGGCAGCGCGATCGGAAGCCCGGCGACTGCCCGTATCGCACTATGAACGACGTTGCCGCAGTCGCCGACCCAAGTACTGGCGTGGCCGAATACGATTCATATGGGATGTACGGCCCGTGGTTTGTTGCCGGTGGCACGAGCGCGGCGGCTCCCCTGGTCGCCGGGATCTACGGCCTCGCCGAGAACGCAGCGCAGCAGCGTGCCGCAAGATCGTTGTATCGAAGGCATTCTCAACTGTACGACGTCATGTCGGGTCAGGATGGAATCTGCTCGCCGTCGTTGTCATCCTCGTACCTCTGTCGAGCCAGGCCTGGGTATGATGGGCCCAGCGGCAACGGCTCGCCGCACGAAATCGGCGCGTTCTAGGAAGCCTCAGCGCTCGGCGGTGCGCGGCGGAAACTCGTACGGTAGAAAGCTTGACGGGCGCTCGTAGAAAGACACTCAACTGCGGTTGCTGAACCAATCGCGTCTACTCAGAAAGGGGTAACTTCGTGAATCCGACTGGTTTAGTAAAATACGCGAGTGCTCTGGTTGCGCTTGCGATATGCTCGGCTTGCGGCGGGGGCTCGCCGGTTGCGCCGTCAACCACTGCGCTTAATGGCACTTACGTCGGCAGGACGCTCTTTGTGAACGGAAGGCCGGTGACGGCAGAGCGCCTGAGCGCGACGCCGCGTTTTACACAGATCATGCCTGACAAGCATTCTAAGTCGAAGGACTTTG
>JBEKRW010000277.1:0-3503 GCA_049517595.1 Candidatus Cybelea sp.
CGCGAACCTCCTTGAGTGTGCCCGGAGAGTCGTCGATCTCTCGCACGGGAGAAACGACGAACCCCAGAACATCGCGCTCACCAAGCGGAATCCGCACGACGTCCCCGATGGCCAGCTCCAAGCTTCCCGCATCGTAGGTAAGCGGCAAATCGAATCGGGACGAGCGAATGGCCGGCAGCGCATCAACGGCGCGCACGGACGCTCTCGGGCGGATGCGCCATACGTTCGAGCACCGCTCGCACCGTGCGATCCGCGCATTCGACGCCATATTCGACGTCGCCGATCGCTCTGGGCAAGACGAAACGCAAGCGCCCACCGCTCTTCTTCTTATCGCTGCGCATCGCCGCGAAGATTGCATCGGGCGTGACGGACGTTTGCAGCGGCAGCCCGGCGAGTGTCAACAAGGTCAGCACGCGCAGATGCTCGTCGCGGCTGAAGCGGCCGGTTCGCAACGCCAGGAGACCCGCCGCCCGAAGGCCGAGCGCGACCGCCTTTCCGTGCGTGATGGAATAGTTCGAGGCGCGCTCGATTCCGTGAGCAAACGTGTGCCCGAGGTTCAACGTCGCGCGCGCGCCCACTTCGAGCCGGTCGTCGGCCACGGCCATCGTCTTGACCTTGATCGCTGCCGGAAGTACTTCGAGCCACGGCCACTGGCGAAACGGATGCGGCGCGAGCTCCTCCAAGAGATCGAAAAGATCGCCGCCCTCGATGATCGCGGCTTTGATTATCTCAGCGAGGCCCTCGCGAAAGGCTTCGGCGGGAAGCGTCTCCAGCGCGTCGACGCCGCAGAATACCGCAATGGGATCGCGAAAGCAGCCCGCGAGATTCTTTCCTTCGCGCAGATCAACGCCGGTTTTGCCGCCGATGGCGGCGTCGACCATCGCCACCAGCGATGTCGCGACGTGGGCGTAACGAATGCCCCGCATATATATCGCTCCGGCAAAACCGAAGAGGTCGCTCGCCACCCCGCCGCCGACGCCCAACACTAGCGAGCCCCGCTCGACGCCCGCCCCAACCATTGCATCGAGTACTCGCTCGACGGTCGATAAATGCTTGCGCGACTCCCCCAAAACAAAGCGCAGCACGGGAACGTCGCCGGCCGCTTGCGCGATCTCCTCCGCTATGGCGCGGACGTGCCGGTTGGAATCGCACAAGATCGCGCTGGGGCGGCCTCTCGAGCGAAGCAATGCCAAGAGTTCGTCGCGCACATTTTGCGCCACGAAGATCGGATAGCCGAGGTCGTCGTTGCGCTCTAGAGCGCGATCTTCTTTTCGTTTAGCCATTGTAAGATGTCGTCAAGTATTGCCCGATCGCTCATTGCCCGCGCTTCAACGATGTGATCGGCATCCGCGTAATGCGCCAAGCGCTTGTCATAGAGTTGCCGAATTTGCCCGAGCGTAGGGCGCGCGCCCAGGAGCGGACGCGGCTCGCGGCTTCGTCGTAGGCGCCGGAGAATTTGCTCGGGTGAGGAGCGCAGAAAGATACGATGCGCGCGCTCCTTTAACAACGCGCGGTTCTCGGAAAGCGTCAAGGCCCCACCTCCGAGCGCCACGACGCCAGCGTCGCCGCTCAGCACGTTGCCGATCGCCTCGCGCTCGTAGCGTCGGAATGCGGCTTCACCTTGGCTTGAAAAGATCTCGGCAATCGCTCCATGCGTGCGGGCGATGAGATCGTCGGTGTCAAAGAACGCGCACCCCAGTTCCCGCGCGAGCTTACGCCCGATCGTCGATTTTCCCGCTCCCATGAATCCAACGAGCGCCACGTGGCGCTTCACTTCACGTTCGTGCCGAGGTTTGGCGAAAACAGAGCCGCCGACGCTTGCGTGCTTCGTGCAAGATTATCCAGCGTCTCCTCGATTGAATCCCCGCCGTATTTTTCCAACACCGGTCCGGTTAAGGCGAGCCGGACCATCGCTTCGGCGACGATCGCCGCCGCCGGAACCACGCAAACGTCGCTTCGCACGATCGTAGCGGGCGCATCGGTCTTCTCGTGGAGATTGACCGACGGAAGCGCTTTCATTAGCGTCGGAATCGGCTTTACGGAGACGCGCAGAACGATCGGCTCGCCGTTGCTCATGCCGCCCTCGATACCGCCGGCCCGATTGCTGCGGCGAACAACGCTGTCGCCGTCGAGCGCAAATGCGTCGTGCGCCTGCGAGCCCGGAGTCACACCGGCGGCAATGCCGAGACCAATTTCCACCGCTCGCACCGTCTGCATTCCCATCAGCGCACCCGCGAGAATCCCATCGAGCCGCTGCGCCGGTTGCCGATTGCTGCCCACGCCGACCGGCAGGCCGTCAATGCGAATGAGAAACTGACCCCCCAGCGTATCGCCGGCGCTTTTTGCCTCGTCGATGCCCTCGATCATACGCATCGCCGCCTCCCGGTCCGGGCAGCGAACGTCGCTCGCTTCCACGTCGGCCTGATTCCACTCGTCGAGACCGGAGGCTTCGACTTCGCCGATGCGGACGACACAACTGCGCGTCACGATGCCGAGAGCGCCGAGAAACTGCGCGCAAATCGCGCCGAGACAGACTCGCATCGCGGTCTCGCGCGCGCTCGCGCGCTCGAGGACGTTGCGCAGGTCGCGCTGGCGATACTTCAACGCGCCGGCGTAGTCGGCATGCCCCGGTCGCGGATTGGTCAGCGGGTCGCCGCCGCCGCTGAGAGGGTCCATCAACGCGCGCACTTTAGGCGTGAGATAGTCGCGGTTGCGTACCACGGCGGCAATCGGCGAGCCGAGCGTCTCACCACCTCGAACGCCGGCGAGAAACTCGACTTGGTCGTGCTCGATCTTCATCCGCGCGCCACGGCCGTATCCGCCCTGCCGCCGCGCGAGCGTTTCGTCGATCGCGGCAACGTCGAGGCGCAGATGCGCGGGAATTCCGTCGAGGATTCCCACGAGCGCCGGGCCGTGCGATTCGCCCGCCGTAAGGTAGGTAAACATCAGGCAACCTGCCTTCGGCGAAGGCCTGGGCCGCTACTCCACTTCGCTAGAACCTAGCCGCAACACGAGCTTTTCAAGCGGTCGATGGCCGCGCGGTGTAAGCGCGTCACGTGCCGTCGCGAATAGCCGAGCCGTCGCGCCAGCTCAACCACCGTCACGCCGTCTAAATGAATCGATCGCACGATTTGTCGCTCCAGAGGTGAAAGCGCGGCGAGGATGCGCTCCACGGTCAACCGATCCACGACGTTGTCAATGCCGCAGGGCGGCGTTCGCTGCTCGGAGTTGCCCAGGAGTTCGAAGGAGATCATGTGATTGCTCGCTCGATACGAGCGTATTTCGCGAACGTCGGCCGGCGTCGCGTCCAAGACCTCCGCAACGTCGTTCTCCTTGGGCTCGCGCCCGAGCAACGCCCAAAGGTCGCGTTCTGCGGCGGTCCAGCGCCGGTCCAGCTCGCGAACCCCGCGGGGCGCTCGCAAGAATCGCTCGCTGTCTCGAACGTAATGCATCAGCTCCCCGACTACGAGAAGCCAGGCGTACGCCTCGAATGGCGCGCTTTG
>JBEKRW010000278.1:0-3483 GCA_049517595.1 Candidatus Cybelea sp.
GTCCGAACTGTTCAGCGGCGCGAGTACGTAGGGGTTGAGGCCGATTCGCGCCATCTCTCCATAAGCCGCGTATGCATAGACGTCGCTCGAGAAAAGGAGCGGCGCGCACCACGCGGCCACCAGCGCCGCCGCAGCCGCAACGGCGACGAGTTGCAACGAAACCGGTCGCGCTCGCTGCACGACCCACCAGTAAATCAAGCCTGCGGCGAAGATCGCCAACAAAGTTATCCCGAGCGGTGGAACGGCCGCGGCGCCCCAGTTGGTGACGACGGCTAAGGGTTGCTCAACTACGCTCAGGACGAACTCGCGCGGAAGGCGGCAGCAGCGATGCCCAGCAGCAAAAACCACGCGCCGCCGACCTTCGGATAGAAGACGAAGTCATCGACGGTCTGGTGCAGCGCCAGCGCAACGCTAGCGGCCACCGCGGCGATCACCCACGGCGGTTGTGCGCGCAAGCGCGCAACGAGCGGCTTTTCGAGGAAAGCGCCGATCGACGCACCCACCATTGCAAGCGTCGCGAGGAAAAGCACGATCCCGCCCTCCGCCAGCGATTGCAGATACCAGCTGTTCGCGTGCGTGCGCACGCCGTACACGCCGTACTCGGGCAACTCGAGCTCGAAGTTGCCGGCGCCGGCGCCGAGAAGCAGGTGATCGCGCCACATTCGCAGGGCCGCGCCCCAAAGCTCGCCGCGATTGCCGACGCCGCCGGCGTAGGCGCTGGACGCAAGCGAGACGCGCAGAATGCCCGGCGTATGCGCGTAGATCGCCCACCAAATCGCACCGCTAAATCCGGCGATCGCGCCCAGCACCGCGGGCGCAAGCGCCGGCCACGCCCGCCGCCCCGCCCAGAGCACGATGATTGCGACGACGATCGGGAGCGAGACGATGCCCGCGCGCGAGAACGTCAAGACGTCGGCAAAAACCACGAGCGCAAGAGCGACGTCCAGCAGCCGGGTTCGCCGAACGAGCGCCCACGCGCCGAGCGTCGCGACGGCGATCGTGCAATAGGCCGAAAGCTGATTGGGACCTTCGAGCAGGCCGGCGATGCGCGGAACGATCGCGGCACCGATATACAGTCCCGAGGGTGCTCCGGCGACCTCTTGAACCAGGGCTGACAGCGCGACCGTAATGCCCGCGATGGCTGCAGCGGCGACGAGCGCGCCGTCGTCGGCGTCGAGCGCGTAGCAGGAAAACGCCGCAACGAAGAACCCGGCGTACTCGACCCATTTGAGGGTTTCGCGAATCACCGCGACCGGATGCGCTGCATCGAGTAATGACAGTGCGGTTGCGACTATGTAGAAGGCCAAGGCCGCCGCGAACAGCGGTGCCGGGCGGCGGCGCAGCGCGCGGGCGACGCCGGCGTAGGTCGTCAGGCCCAGCAGCACGCCGAGCAGGACGCATTTCGGCAGCGTGATCGTCGTTGCCGCAAGATCGTGCGCGAAGGCAATCGGTGTCGCGAGGAGCAGCGCGCAGAGCCCGTAGGCCGGGCGCCGCGCCGTGAGCATCGCGGCTGCAAAGAATGCGGCGACGAAGAAGACGGTGGAGAACGGATCGAGCGGAGTCGGAACGGCGACGTAGTCGACGACCGGACGATACGTCAAGATCGTTCGATGTCGCTTATGATATAAAGCGGCCGCCCTTTGACTTCGTCGTAGACGCGTCCGAGATACTCGCCGAGAATCCCGAGGCTCATCAGCTGCACGCCGCCCAGAAAGAGAACCGCCACGATTGTCGAGGCCCAGCCCGGCGTGTAAAACGCCGGCTTTAGGCTGAACGTTTTCATGACGATGACGATCACGGCGTAGACGAAGGCGATAACGCTGACCGCGAAGCCGAAATAGGACGCAAAGCGCAACGGTACGTCGGAGAACGACGTGATGCCGTCCATCGCAAAGCGAAGCATCTTGGAGAGCGGATATTTCGTTTGGCCCGTATGACGCACGTCGCGATCGTACTCGAGCGCTACTTGGTTGAAACCGACCCAGCTCACCATGCCGCGAAGAAAGCGATGGCGTTCGGGTAGCCGCCGCACGGCTTCGACGGCCCGGCGGCTCATCAAGCGAAAGTCCCCGGTATCCAGCGGGATCGCGATCTTGGTCAGGCGTTTGATGATCCGGTAGAACGCGCGCGCGGTCCAGAGCTTGAACCGGCTCTCGCCTTTGCGCGTGCGACGAACCGCGTAGACCACGTCGTAGCCCTCGCGCCACTTTTGCAAGAAATCCTCGATCAGCTCCGGAGGATCTTGCAGATCGCCGTCCATGAGGATTACGGCGTCCCCCGTTGCGATCTCTATTCCGGCGGTCGCCGCGAGCTGATGGCCGAAGTTGCGCGAGAGATTGACCAGCACGGTCCCGGTCCGCCGCTGCATCTCCGCGCGGATTGCGGCGAGCGTGCCGTCGGTACTGCCGTCGTTGACCAGCACGATCTCGTGGCCGAACTGGCCCCTCAACGGCTCGATCGCCGCCGAGACTCGCTCCAGGAGGGGTGCGACGTTTCCGGCTTCATTATAGAGCGGGACCACCACGCTGAAGGTGGGGCGCGAAGATTCGGCCATGCCGGTGCAGTTTTCAACGCGTCGCCACCGTTGTCACCCTGAGCGGAAAGCGCAAAGGGTCCAAGAACTAGCGTGCATGCCCAACGTCCGTTCGGCCCTAGGAGTCGGCGCGGCTTTGCTCTGGTTTGCGGGCTGCAGCCATACGGCTCATTCCGGCGGAACGGGGCCCTCGTCCACGCCGAGGACCCGTCCGCAGCCGGCCGCCTCGCAGCGCGCCGCTGCAACAGCCGGACCGGGCGCCGCTTCACCTGCCCCCGCCCCGTCAGCCTCGGCCTCCTCGCCGGCCTCGACGGCACTCCCATCGCCGGCCGTTACGCCGCCCAAACTCACGGCCAAGGTACGCCGCCTGGCGCCCAACGCGGCGCCGCAAATCCTTGCCGTCGCGGTAAGCGAGACGACCGTGCATCCGGGGGACACGGTCTCGGGTAGCGTGGTCACCAGCTCCAACGTCGCCAGCGTGCAGGCGCGCATCGGGGGCTACGCGATGAGCCTCGTAAAGACCGGCGTGGGGCGCTTCGCGCTGACCTACACCGTTGCGCCGCTGCCGTGGTTCATTCGCGGCACGTTTAACATGCAAGTCATTGCAACGAACACCCGCGGCGATACAGTGCAACGCACGATACCGCTCACCGTGCGTTAGCGGCGCTTCGGCGTTCTTAAGGCTCTTAAGTTGTTCGTAAGATAGCGCAAGACTACGCATCTTTTTCAAGCAGCGCAAGCGCGCCGCTACAGGAGGCCGGAGAATAGCGAAGGAAGACTTCGCTCCCGTTCACCCGCTTCGATAAGGACGTTATCCGTGCGTTGCATTTCATTGCCGAAGCTCTCTCTGGCGATAGCGGTATCGGCTATTCTGTGCGCGTGCGGGGGCAACGGCGTACTCGCTTCGTCGCCGGGGCTACCGGGCGCGCGCGCGCTGCGGAGCAAGATTC
>JBEKRW010000279.1:0-3457 GCA_049517595.1 Candidatus Cybelea sp.
CGGTGCCGGCACCACTCGCCCCACCATAGTAGGTAGTTCCGTAGAGCTTGCCTTTGACGTAGACCAAGCTCCCATAGGGGTATTCACCGTCGCTCCCCGAGAAGCTGTGCAGGATCTTTTCCGACCCACCGGGGCTGACCGAGAAAACCGCTCCCAGGTTATTGGCGCCACCTGAGTAGGTCGTCCCATAGAGCGTGCCCTTGGCGTAAACCGGCCCGTCGTACGGCGAAGCGCCGTCGGGTTGTCCGTGGAATAGGTAGATGGCCGGATTGCCCGAGGATGTATTCCGGCGGGCGGAGAGCGGGTAGGCGTATTGAGCCGCATTGACGCTCGGGGCCGATGTTGCGGGCAGGGTGCCTCCGTTCCCCGTTGCGCAGCCCGCGACGGCGACGCAACATCCGAGCGCGAGAAGTCGTTTCATTATGTATAAGCCTCCGGAAGTGGTGAGGGATTGATTGCTATCCAGCATGCGCGCGGGGAGGCTCCGCGTATATGCGTGGAAACACCACTTTCGAGGGTATTAGAGGGTATTAGCTGATGACGCCAATCGCCGATTGCGCGGCGGCTAGGCGCGCAATGGGAACGCGATAGGGCGAACAGGAGACATAATCCAAGCCCAAGCCGTCGCAGAACGCGACGCTGCTAGGTTCCCCGCCGTGCTCGCCGCAGATCCCGATCTTGAGACCGGCGCGCGCCGAGCGCCCCAGCGTTACTGCTTGCTGCATCAGCGAGCCGACGCCGTGACGGTCGAGCACTTGGAACGGATCCTCTTTGAGAATTCGCTTATCGAGATAGACCGGAATGAACGACGCCTCCGCATCGTCGCGGCTGTAGCCGTAGGTCGTCTGCGTAAGGTCGTTGGTGCCGAACGAGAAGAACTCGGCGTCGGCGGCAAGCTCGCCGGCGACGATGCAGGCTCGCGGAAGCTCGATCATCGTGCCGATGCGATACGGCACGTCCACCTTTTCCTTTTTTATGATCTCGTCGGCGACGCGCTTGGCCGCCTCGCGCGTCGTTTGCATCTCTTCCTTCGTGCCGACGCCGGGGATCATGACGTCGGGCCGCGCATCCACGCCGCGGCGCCGCAGGTCGCAGGCGGCTTCGAAGATAGCGCGCACCTGCATCGCGTAGATTTCAGGGTAGACGATTCCCAAGCGGCAGACGCGTAGCCCGAGCATCGGATTCTGCTCGTGAAGCTGCTGCACGCGACGCAGCATCGCTTCCTTCTCGCGATATTCCGCCGACTCGATCCCTTTGGTGAGGCGCAGCTCGGTCGTTTCGACGAGCAGCTCTTCAAGCGAGGGCAGAAACTCGTGCAGCGGCGGATCGAGCAGCCGGATCGTCACCGGCAACCCCTGCATCGCTTCCAGGATGCCGAGAAAGTCCTCGCGCTGAACGGGCAGCAGCTTTTCGAGCGCCTTGGCCCGCTCGTCAACCGACGTTGCGAGGATCATTTCGTGGACGAGCGGCAGGCGTTCGGGCTGCATGAACATGTGCTCCGTACGGCAGAGACCTATCCCCTGCGCACCCAGCTCGCGCGCCTTCGCGGCGTCCTCAGGCGTGTCGGCATTCGCCCAGACCTGCATTCGCCGTAGCTCGTCGGCCCACGACAGGAACGTCGCGAGCCAGTCGGGCAACTGCGACGGCGGCGGAATCAGGCGCAACTCGCCGATGACCACGTTGCCGGTGGTGCCGTCGATCGTCACCCAGTCGCCTTCGTGCAGCTCCCGGTCGCCCAACCTGGCGCGCTTGTTGCGCAGGTCGATTCGGACGGCTTCGCAACCCGCGACGCATGGTTTGCCCATGCCGCGCGCGACGACCGCAGCGTGCGAGGTCGCGCCCCCTTTTTGGGTCAACACGCCTTCGGCCGCGATCATCCCGTGAACGTCGTCGGGCGTCGTCTCAGTGCGCACGAGAATGGTCTTGCGGCCCTGCTCCTTCCACGTGACGGCATCTTCCGCCGAAAAGACAATCTGCCCGGCCGCCGCTCCCGGCGCGGCGTTGAGTCCTTTACACGCGACGGCAACCCGTTCGTGGGGATCGATGCGAGCGTGGAAGAGTTGGTCGAGCGATTGGGCGCTAACCATGCTAACGGCGCGCCGCTTGTCGATCAGCCCTTCTCCGACCAGGTCGCACGCGATTTTCACCGCGGCCTCCGCGGTGCGCTTTGCGTTGCGAGTCTGCAACATGAAGAGCTTCCCGCGCTCGACGGTGAACTCGAGATCCTGAACGTCGCGATAGTGGCGCTCGAGGCGCGCAGCGATCTCTTCAAACTGCGCGTAAACCTTCGGCGCAAACCGGGCGAGGTCCGAGATCTTCTCCGGAGTGCGAATTCCAGCGACGACGTCCTCGCCTTGCGCGTTGGTGAGATACTCCCCGAAGAGCACGCGCTCGCCGGTGTTCGGATCGCGCGTAAAAGCCACGCCGGTTCCGGAATCGTCGCCCATATTCCCGAAGACCATCTCCATCACGTTGACGGCAGTGCCCCAATCGTCGGGGATTTTGTTGTAGCGCCGGTAATCGATCGCGCGCTTGGAGTGCCAGGACGCAAAAACGGCTTCGATGGCGGCGTACAACTGGGTGTGAACGTCTTGCGGAAACTCCTTGCCGTGCTCCCCTACGATGCCTTTGAAGCGGTCGGCCAATACCTTCCAGGAGGTTGCGTCGATTTCGGCGTCCGTCCGCGCGCCCAACGAGGTACGGGTCGCTTCGATCAGCTCTTCGAAGCGATCTTTAGCGACGCCGAGCACGACGTGTGAAAACATCATGATGAAACGGCGATACGCGTCCCAGGCGAAACGTTCGTTCTTGGTCAGTCGCGCGAGGCCGACGACCGTTTCGTCGTTCAACCCAAGATTCAGAATCGTATCCATCATGCCCGGCATCGAGACGCGCGCGCCGCTGCGAACCGAGACGAGCAGCGGGTTTGCGGCGACGCCGAATCGTTTACCGGTGCGTTTTTCGAGCTCGCGCATCGCGGCGTCGACTTGTGCTTGCAAGCCGTCGGGAAACTTACCGCCGGCGTCGTAAAAACGCAGGCAGGCGTCGGTCGTGATCGTGAATCCCGACGGGACGGGGAGCCCGGCGGCCGTCATTTCCGCCAGGCCGGCGCCCTTGCCGCCGAGCAGATTGCGTACGGCATTGGGATCGGAGTCCGGCGCGAGCGTTGCGGCTTCGTCGAAGAAGTAGACGAACTTGTTCACCGCAAGCGTTCCCGAAGCAGCTCGGCGAGGCCGCCGGCCGGTACGCGCTCCTGCTGCATCGAATCGCGCGAGCGCAACGTTAGGCTGCCGTCGTCCATCGTTTCGTAGTCCACGGTGACGCAGAACGGCGTTCCGATCTCGTCTTGACGGCGGTAGAGCTGTCCGATGTTTCCTTCGTCGTACTGCGTCCGAAACTCAGAACGTAGCGCCGCTTCGATGCCCCTCGCTCGCTCGACCAGCTCGGGTTTGTTGCG
>JBEKRW010000280.1:0-3421 GCA_049517595.1 Candidatus Cybelea sp.
GACGACCTTCTTTCCGTCGCCCGCGTCTACCAGTGTGAAATCTTCCTCGATATTAAACTCCGCGGACTGCTCCTTGCGCTGCCAATGCCCTTGCGCGTCCCACGGCGCGGCGTCGATGAACTGCCGTCCCATATAGCTGAGCAGAAGCCATTCCGCCGGGCCTGGAGTGGCAGTGGCTGGACAGAACACCGCCGTGCTGCCGTAGACGTTGCAAGAATACGCTGCCCGCGGCCTCGGCTCACCGTTAACCTGTTCGGAAACGCGCACGACCAGCGAGCCGTCCGGCGCGACGGAGAGGATGTCGACATACATGGCGCCGCCGCCGCCCTCGGGGGCCGCTACCTTGCCGCCCTGATTGTTTACCGTTTGCACGCCGTTGGCGCCCGTCACTTTGTAACTCTGCAAGCCTTCCACGGCGACGGTGAAGGAGTACTCCAAATGTCGCAGCGGCTTGCCCGATGGGGAAGCCGGCGCGGGCGTTTGGGCGGTAAGCCCGGCAACGCCGCAAACCGAAAGCAAAAGAGCGATTCCTAAAGTTCGCACGTCAGCTTAACGCTTTAACGATGCGGCTCGTTACTTCCCGCCTACTCGTAGTGCCGCGCTACGCCGCCGCTCTCGGAAACCTCTAGCAGCTCTTGCGCCGCGGCGGTGTGGAACGACATCACAATCATATCGCCGTCCACGGGAAAGAACTCGTGCGGGACGCCGGGCTCTATGACGAACCAGCGCTCGCCCGGCCCGCGGTCCCCCAACGCAACCATCTCGCCGATCGCGCCGCCGACGCGCGAACGCCCGTGGCCCTCGATCACCGCCATGTGCTGAACGCTATTTGGATGATAGTGTGATCCCGACCAGCGCTCCGCGCGCAGCGCAAAGATCCATGCCGATTGAATCTTCTCCGGAATGTCGCGGCCGTTTCCTATATCGATCGTCGCCCAGACGAACGGCTCATGCGAGGCACGCAACTCGGTCTTCAGCCTCTCGATCGTCGCGACGACGTCCGCGCGCGTGACGAGTTCCGCAACGGCGCGATCCATCACGAGCTAAATCCCGCGAAGAATCTTCTTGAGGTGGGCAACCGCGGCCGAGTGGATTTGTGAAACGCGCGACTCCGAAACGCCGAGCGCGGTTTTGATTTCACGCAAGCGCTGGCCTTCGAAGTAGTAGAGTTGGATGACCGCCCGCTCTTGTGGCGGCAGCGACTCGACGGAACGCACGAGTTCGGCGCGCAGTTCGTCGTGCTCGAGATCGAGAGTTACGTCGCTCTCCTCGTCTTTGAGCGTGTCGGCCAAGGCGAGCCCTTCTCCGCTCTGATTCGGCAACAGCTCCTCGAGCGAAACCAAAGTCGTGCCGCGCGCGTGCTTCACGGCGCGGTCCAGCTCCTCGGGGGAGAGCTCTAAGTACGCCGCCAGCTCTTCGTTGGTCGGTGCGCGGCCGAGGCGCGTCTCCAGCGCCTCGTAAGCGCGTTCCAGCTCCCGCGCACGCTGGCGAATCGTTCGCGGAACCCAGTCCAGCGAGCGCAACGCATCGAGAATCGCCCCGTTGATCCGGGTCACCGCGTAGGTTTCAAATTTGACCGAACGGCTGCCGTCGTACTTCTCGATCGCGTCCATCAAGCCAAAGACGCCATCGTTGATCAGATCGTTGATATCGACGCTGGACGGCAGGTGCATGGACATTCGACCCGCGACATACTTGACGAGGTGCAGGTATTTATGAACGACCTCCTCGCGCGTAAGGAGACTGCCACCGATGGAATACCGGCGGTTGGCGGGTGCGCGCGCCAGCGGTTTGCTCACGTCTTTCCCTCCGCAATACCCCGGCTGGCGCAGGAGTCCTCGCGAAGCCGGGCCCGGCGGGGCCTCGTAGGACTTGCGCGTCCCGCCGGAGTAGCCAAGCCGGTCGGCCCTGCGGGGCCAGTATTTTTGCTTAACTGAAAGATAAGGATGACCGCACAGACAGCGATTTCGGCCGGCCTAATTGGTGGTGTCCTGGCGGTGCTCTACGGAGTCGCGCTGACCTTCTGGGTTCTGGCTCAGCCTGCGGGCAATCAGCGCATGCGCGAGATTGCGGCCGCCATCCAGGAGGGCGCCATGGCCTTCCTGCAGCGCCAGTACCGCACGATCGGCATCGTGGCCATCGTGCTGGCCATCGTGATTCTCTTCGCGCCGACCCTCGGCAGGGAAGCGGCCATCGGCTTTCTGATCGGCGCCATCCTTTCAGGTGCAGCCGGTTTTATCGGCATGATCGTCTCGGTGCGCGCCAACGTCCGCACGGCCGAAGCGGCGCGTGGCGGCCTCGGCCCCGCGCTCAACGTGGCCTTCCGCGGCGGCACGGTTACCGGCATGCTCGTCGTTGGCCTGGGCTTGCTCGCGGTCTCGGGCTACTACGCCATCCTGATGAACGTCAACGGCGGCGACGCTGCGACCTCGCTCAACGCGATGGTTGGACTTGCGTTTGGCTGCTCGCTGATCTCGGTCTTCGCCCGCCTGGGCGGCGGCATTTATACGAAGGCCGCCGACGTCGGCGCCGACCTCGTCGGCAAAGTCGAAGCGGGAATCCCTGAAGACGACCCGCGCAATCCAGCCGTGATTGCCGATAACGTGGGCGACAACGTCGGCGACTGCGCCGGCATGGCTGCCGACCTTTTCGAGACCTACTGCGTAACGACGGTCGCGGCGATGCTGCTGGGTAACTTACTCTTCGGTGCGAAGCTGCCGGGTGCGACGACTTTCCCGCTGCTGCTCGGCGCCGTCTCGATCGTCGCCTCGATTATCGGCGCGCTCTTCGTCGGCGTCGGCGGCGTGCAGCGAAACAAGATCATGTCGGCGCTCTATCGCGGCATGGCCGTCACCGGGGTTCTGGCCCTCGTGGGCTTCTACTTCGTAACGCAGCAGGTTTTCGCCAATCAAAGCCTCGTGAATGCAACCGGCATCTTTATCTGCGCGATCGTCGGCGTCGTGATTACCGGCCTAATTACGGTTATCACCGAGTATTACACCGGCTCGCAGTTCCCGCCGGTGCAGCGCATCGCGCGGGCATCGGTTACCGGTCACGCGACCAACATCATCGCCGGCCTCGCGGTCTCGATGCAGGCCACTGCACTTCCGGCCCTCGTCATCGTGGTCGGTTTGCTGGTCAGCTTTGGGCTCGATGGCGTTTACGGCGTCGGCATCGCCGTTACGGCGATGCTCTCGCTCGCCGGGATCGTGGTGGCGATCGACTCCTTCGGCCCGATCACCGATAACGCCGGCGGGATCGCCGAGATGGCCGATATGCCTGAAGCCGTTCGCAACGTCACCGATCCCCTCGACGCCGTCGGCAACACGACGAAGGCCGTCACCAAAGGGTACGCAATCGGTTCGGCGGCCCTCGCGGCGCTCGTGCTCTTCGCCTCGTTTCTCCAACAGCTCACCAACCA
>JBEKRW010000281.1:0-3393 GCA_049517595.1 Candidatus Cybelea sp.
GTCCGACGGCCGGCCATCAAACATCGCGCTGGGCCTCTATCAGAGGCCCCCGCAATTTGCCAAAGACGGGGTCGAAGATGATCCCGACGGCGTGACCTATTGGAAGATCGATCACGGCATCCGGCTGACGGGCATGCCGGCGTTCGGCAAAAATCTGAACGACCGGCAGCTCTGGCAGTTGACGCTCTTCCTGAAACACATGGACGCTCTTCCGCCGGCGCCCCAGCGCGTTTGGGTTAGGGCGTCGGCTCCGGGGCAGTCGTCGGCGTCCCGCTAAAGATGTACTGGTCGTTGGAGTTGGCGTCGTTGTAGTTCGGCGCCATATTCCCGAACTGATTTTGCATCGCGGGGCCCGAGAGTACGGCGGCGGTCTCCGGATAGACCTGGCCGCGGAACGAACCGTCGCTGTTCATGGTGCCGACGACGTGCAGTTTCCCTTCGGGACCGGCGCCGAGGCCGAGGTCGATGCTCGACGGTCCGATGCTCAGCCAGATGTAATCGCCGTCGCGGCCGCCCACGACCGGAATGTAGAGCTTGTTATAGGTAGTGTGATAGTAGCCGCGGATGTTGCCTGCGGGAAAGAGCTGGAGATCGAGCCGGCCCGTAGTCGGGTACTGCGATCCATAGGCCTGCGTGATGGCCGTCGTATAATGAAGTTCCGTTGCCGAAGCTGCTGCTTGAGCCGACGCCGCGTGCGGCGTCCCAAGCAAGGTCGCGCTTACAAGCGCCATGCAGCTCACCAGCCGTCCCAAAGACCGTACCATTCTTACTCCTCTCGGTTGACCGTCTCAGGGAGTAGAGCGCTTATCCCGGCGAGAACGTGACGGCTGTGGCACAACCTGCGGAAATTGATCTGCGGACTTTCCCGGCGTGGGAGCGCCCGGACCAGGTCCGCAAAGCGCTCGACCGGCTCCCCTCCGGGAGCTCGCTTACCCTCATTACTGAAAACGAACCACGGGCGCTCTCCGTGCGCATCACTCAGGAGCGACCGGATCGCTTCGTAATGGAGGCGCGCCGTATCGCTAGCCGCATGTGGCATCTGCGCCTGACGCCGCGCGGCGAAGAGACCGATCGGAACTCGGCCGCCCAGCATCTAAGCCACTGTTCTGCATTCGCCGGCGTCGACCAGGAGGTGCGACAGGAGCTTGGCGCGGCAGCCGTTTGGCAAACCGGGCGTCGCGGACAGACGCTGGTCGCCGAGAACGCCGACTGGCCGTTCATGGGCGTGGTGACCGAGGGCATCGTGGCGCGCGCCAACGGCGGCGGCCGCGAACGCGAGCGCATCCTGTACGAAATTTTCCCTTATGAAGTCTTCGGCGTTGCCGAGTATTTCGATCGCGGTCTGAAGATGGCGCGCATCGCCGTATTCTCGAAGTCCGCACACGTCCTCAAGCTGCCATGGGAGGCCGTTTCCCGCGTCGCAGCCGGCTATCCGCAACTGACCAATGCGCTGGGCATCGTTTTGGCGCAGCGGGTTCGGCTGCTCGCTGACGCGCTCAGCGTGCAGGGATCGCTTCCGATTCTAGGCCGCATCGCAAAGGTGCTGCTTCCCTACGCGATGCACGAGCGCGGGCTCGTGCAGGCCGCGTCGTCGCTGTCGACGATTACGCAATCGCAGATCGCGGCTGCCGGCGGTACGGTGAAGGAAGTGGCCGCCCGCGCGATCGCGGAACTCGAGTCACGCGACGCGTTACGCCGCGAGCACGGACACATCCGGTACCTCGATCGCGAAGTTCTCTTGGAACTGATCCGCGCCGTCTCTTAAACGGGAATTCGGTCGAAACCGGCGTACGGCCGCAGCGCCTCCGGGACCACAACCGTGCCGTCGCGCTGCTGATAGTTTTCGAGAATAGCGATGAGCGTTCGACCGATGGCCAAGGCCGAGCCGTTGAGCGTGTGGACGAACTCCGGTTTGGAGCCGCGCTCGCGGCGGAAGCGTATCGAAGCGCGTCGCGCTTGGAAATCCGTGCAGTTGGAGCACGAGCTGATCTCACGATAGGCGTTGTTGCTCGGAACCCAGACCTCGATATCGTACGTCTTCGCGGCGTTAAACCCGATGTCGCCGGCGCACAGCGCAACGACGCGGTACGGCAGCTCGAGCTCCGCGAGCAGCGCCTCGGCATCGGCCGTCAGCTTCTCGAGTGCTTCGAAAGAGGCTTCGGGCGCCGTCAGCCACACGAGCTCGACCTTTTCGAACTGATGCTGCCGCATCAGTCCGCGGGTATCTTTGCCCGCCGCGCCGGCCTCTTTGCGAAAGCATGGCGTATGCGCGACGTACTTCTCCGGCAGTGCGAACTCCAGGATCTCGTCGCCTCGCAGCGCCGTCAGCGGAACCTCCGCCGTCGGAACCATGAACAGGCCGGCGTCGCGATCCTCAAACATTGCGTCGGCGAACTTACTCAACTGTCCGGTCGACCACATCGTTGCGCGCGAGACGAGCAACGGGGGCGCGATCTCGAGATAGCCGCGCTCGCGTGCGCGATCGAGAAAGAACGCTGCGACCGCCCGCGACAGCCGCGCGCCGGCGCCGCTCATCACGGCAAAACGGCTGCCCGAAAGTTTTGCGGCACGCGTAAAATCCAGAATGCCGAGTTGTTCGCCGATCTCCCAGTGTGGTTTTGCAGGGAAGTCGAAGTCGCGCGGCGCTCCCCAGCGTCGCAGCTCGATGTTGGACGCTTCGTCGGAGCCGTCGGGGACCGAGTCGTCCAGAAGATTCGGCGTCTGTTCGAGCAGCGCTCGCAGCGGCGAGCTTTCGCCGGAGGTTGAGAGCGCGCGAGCTCGCTCTTCCAATGCAGCAATCTCGGTCGAGAGGGCGTCGATCTGCGGCCGTACCTGGCGCGCGGCGGCGGCTTTGTCCTCTGCTTGCCCGATGGCCGCCGAAAGGCGGTTCTTTTCTGCCTTCGCCTTTTCTGCTGCGGTCAGTGCCGAGCGGTACTCCTCGTCGAAGCGCAGAAACTCGTCGACGATCGACGGATCGGCCCCGCGGCGAACCAGTGAGCGTCGTACGCGGTCGGGATCGCGTCGAACCAGAGCAATATCGAGCATGGAGAAGCGCGCCATTAACCAGTCTGTAAATCCAGTCCTACCAACGGTTGGATTTGTGGCGGAGACGCTGCTCGCGCCGCAACAGGCGATCGTGGCATTTTTTGCGCGCGCGCGGCTCGCACCACCAGGAACCGAGACGGTGCCGCTCGACGAGGCGTTTGGACGTGTTCTCGCTCAGAGCGTCGTCGCCGGTGAGGATTATCCGAATGCCGCGCGTTCGCTGATGGACGGCTTTGCACTGCAGTCGCAGTTCGCGCCCGGTGATTTCGAGATCGTCGCCGGCGTGGTGATGGGCGAGGCTGCAACGATTTCCCTGATACCGTCAACGGCGATGCCGATTCCAACGGG
>JBEKRW010000282.1:0-3384 GCA_049517595.1 Candidatus Cybelea sp.
GCCCGTCGCGCAGTTGGCCCGCAAACATGGCATTCACGCGAACACGATCCGGCTTTGGAAATCGAAATACAATGGGATGGAAGTCGCTGACGTCGTCCGCCTGAAGGAGCTTGAGGCGGAAAACGCACAGATGCACCGCATCATCGCCAAGCTCACCCTAAAAGTCGACGCTATGGATAACCTGATCCGAAAAAACGGCTGGGGCCTTCGCAGCGACAAGAAGCGGTGAAGGCGTTGCAGCAAGATGGTTTGAGTCAACGTGAAGCGTGCAAGATCATGGGCGCTCGGCGCCGTTCGTCCAACGAAAAGCCCGGCGTCAGATTTCTTGAGGACGCACCGTTGATCAAACGAATTACGGAACTCGCCCAGGCGTATCCCCGTCGCGGCTGCAAGCGTTTGTATGATCGCTACGAGCGCGAGGCGCGCGAGGAGGACCCGTACATGAACTATAAGCGATTTCGGCGCCTCTACCGCCTTGGGAATCTGCAGATTTCGAAGCGCCGGCGCCGGAGTCGGGCCAAGTACATTCGCGGAGTTCCTTTGCGCCGCTCCGATCGGCCGAACGACATCTGGACCATGGACTTCGTTTCCGATCGGTTGCTGCATGGTCGGGTGTTTCGAGCGCTGACGCTGCTCGATGAGTGCAGCCGATTCGCTCTGGCGGTCCAACCCGAGTTCTCGTACCCAAGTGCCTCCGTCGTTTGCACGCTCGAGCAGACTGCTCGTGACCACGGATATCCGCATTGTCTTCGCGTAGATAATGGGCCAGAGTTTATCGCTACGGCTCTTGAAACGTGGGCTCATAATCACTCGGTCGAGCTGCTCTTCATTCAACCTGGGAAGCCGACTCAGAACGCCTTTATCGAATCTTTCAATTCCCGCGTCCGAGATGAGTTGCTGATGATGAACCGTTTCCGAACGATCTTTGAGGCTCGAGTTGCTGCCGAGAACTGGCGCAACGAGTACAACCGGACGCATTCGCACAGCTCGCTGGACGGGATGACTCCCGAGGAGTTTCTCGCCCGTCATGAAATTACCGAACCGCCACAGAAATCACTGGCTCCGTTTTCAGGGCCTATCCCACCTCCAGCACAAAAAAGGCACCATATGCGCTCGTTTCCAGCAAAAGCGTCAACCCACAGCCAAGCTACGCTCCGAGCACGACATTACCGGCGTGGACTCAAATCCTTGGGCTTACAGGAATCGGCTGCTAAGGAGCATTAAATGGGAAAACAGGTACTGTCCCTCGTAGTCGCTTCACTCTTGATAGCGATGGTTTTGGTCAGCAGCTTTGGGTTGGCGGCTGAGCTAGAGCTACTCGATCAAAAGGTCCTCGCGGGAAGCGTCACCGCTACGGTGAGGGTGATGCCCTATCCTTTTACTCGAAACGACTTTCTGATCGAAACCGAGTTCAAGAGCCCGACGTATCCGGTGGGGTGCCTTTCAGACTATGATCTCCGCTATCAGTTAAGCGCTGCTGATGGCCGCGTCATCCCAGTCAACCGGCAAGCGTTGAAGCACCCAGCCCAGGAAGTAAAGGTGATCTCGAACCCAGCCGCTCTGAGAGACTGTACGAAGTACACGAACGACGGGACTTGGCGTATTCTCAGCGTGTTTTCCAAGTTGTATCCCAACGTGCCACCGGGGAGCTACACTTTGTATATATCGTTTGCCCCTCATGGTACGGGACAGAACGCCGAGCTTAAGCCGGTGCCCATTTCTATAGAGCCCTAGTCCCGTGTCTCCGCCGCCGCACGGCTTCGCAGTTGCGGAGCGTTGCGGCTAGAGCTCCGCCCCAGGGAAACCGAGACTGCCGGAAATCGACCGGAACCGGAACTTGTCGGGGGGGGCTTATATAGTGTCCCGTGGATTTCGCCGCCGGGGAGCGGTGACCGCGGTGGACGGTACGGCCTGCGTGGTCGCTATGGACGATGGTGCGGTGGCTGTGGACCGCGGTACGGTCAGCGTGCGCAACGGCACGGTCACGGCGCGCCATGGTGCGGTCACCGCGCGCCTCGGTACCGTCGCCGTGGAGCGCGGGTCCGGGTATCGTCGGGTGACCGCCGTGGAGAAACGGCGATGAACCGCGCCAATCGTCCACGGTCTACGAAAGGCGACGAAGTCTCAAGGGAAAGCCGCCAAACGTCTCCGGGTAAGCGCGCAACGTCTTCCCGACAGCGTAGATTCCCCTCGTCAAACGGCACCTTTTGTATTGAAACGTGCGAAACGTCTTCCGATGGGCGAGACGAAACGTCTGCGCGAAAAGGCGCCGTTTCCACGGACGTGCCCGCCGTCGCCATGCAAACCGCGGTGCGCGCCTGGGTCGAACCGCACAAACCGCGCCGCGCGGGTATCAAGCGCGAGCGCAAGGCGGTACCATGGCGCCCGCAACCGTATGGCGAGCGCGTCCTAGTCTTCGATACGGAAACCACCACCGACGTCGCCCAGAGGCTCTTATTCGGCTTCTTCCGGCTCTACGAACGCGATCGGCTGGTCGAAGAGGGGCTGATCGCCGCCGACGTGCTGGATCAGCCCTCCATGGAGGCCATCGCCGAGTACGGCGCTCGGTGCCGGTTGCCGATCTACAGCCGCGAGCGCTTTGTCGAAGAGGTCTTCTATCCCGAGGTCGACATCCTCGGCACCCTCTGCGTCGGCTTCCACATCAGCTTCGACTTAGCGAGGATCGCGGTTCACGCGGGCCTGTGCCGTGGCGAAAATCGCCGCAAGTTTCGGATCGTGCTGTCGCGGCGCATCCGCTGGCACGATCTCCGGATCGAGTCGGCCTCGGGGAAAGCCGCGTTCATTGGCTTGGTTCCTAAACGCAAGCTGACCAAATGGGAGCGCCCGTTTTTCCCGGGTCGCTTTTGCGACGTGAGCATGGTGGCCCGCGCCTTTTCCGGCAAACGGCATTCACTTCGCAGTGCGGGCAAAGCGTTCGGTGCCTTTACGCGAAAAATGCAAGCACCGGAGCTGGGCGGCGTCGATCGCCAATCGCTGGTCTACGGGCGTCAGGACGTGCGGGCGACGTGGGCCCTATTCAAAGCGCTGCGCGCCGAATATTCGCGCCATCCGTTTGCGACGTTTGCCAATGAACAGCACAAACCCAAAACGGGCCTCTACATGGGCCAGCTTTACAGCAGCGCGAGCATTGCCAAGCAATATCTGCGGCTGCTCGGCATTGCGCCATTATTGGAAAAACAACCGGACTTTAAGCGCAAATATCTGGGCTGGTTTATCGCCGCATATATCGGCGGCCGGGCAGACGTGCGGGTGCGCAAGCTCGACTTGCCGATTCGGCTGCTGGATTTTACGGCAATGTACGCCACGATTTTCTGCCTCCAGCGCCTCGATAGGATCCTCACGGCCCCCGCCATCCGTCTCAAA
>JBEKRW010000283.1:0-3328 GCA_049517595.1 Candidatus Cybelea sp.
ATCCGCGTCGAATGGCGCGAAGACACCGCTGGGTGCGACTCCACTGAAGTGACCCTACGAACTATCCGACCCACGTCAGGAGGCAAATAACGTGAACAGTTCTTCAAAGCGCGTAACCCGGAAGGAGGCGCTAACAAATCTCCTCGTCCTTCCGGCACTCGCGGGCGCATTGGCGTTCGGAGTGACGACGATCGCTCGAGCCGACAGTAGAACCCAGCTGAAGTATCAGGCGACTCCGAAAGGCAATCAGAAGTGCTCGGGGTGTTCGCTTTACACTGCGGGAAAGACCCCAACAGACGACGGTACGTGTAAGGTGATTACCGGGCCTATCAGTCCGAACGGCTGGTGCACGGCCTTCTCACAGCGGCCTTCGTAAGTCTCGACTAAGCTTCAGCGGCGCGGTGTTCGCCATGGAACGGTCGACCTGAAGCCGTTACTACCAAAGATCCCTGTAATTCACTATACCGCTCTGCCAGTGGCCATGCTACGTTGAGAGTGCTGCCACTCGGCAGCACACCAAAAGAAAGCAACAAGCAATGGCCCTGCAGTCCGTCATACCCGCGATGGAGTATGAAAGCGTCAATCCATTCGACGGCAAAACCCTAAAAACGTTCGTCGAGATCACCGACGAGCAACTGGAGAACAAACTCGCAGCCGCCCAAACCTGCTACGAGACGTGGCGGCACAAGACGTACGCCGAGCGCTCGGTGATCGTGGCCAAGGCGGCGGCGATCATGCACGAGAAGCGTGACGACTTCGCACGCCTGGCGACGCTCGAGATGGGCAAGCGCATCGACGAAGCGCGCGGTGAGGTAACGTTTAGCGCGGATATTCTCGCCTACTACGCCCAGAACGCCGAACGCTTCCTCGCGCCGGTTGAGCTCAACCCGGTCGTCGGCACGGCACACATGGAGAGCAGCCCGATGGGCGTAATCTTCTGCGTCGAGCCGTGGAACTTTCCGTTTTACCAGCTCGCACGCGTAGCCGGCCCGCATCTGATGGCCGGCAACGTCATCGTGGTGAAGCACGCCGGAATCGTCCCCCAATGCGCCATCGCCTTTGAGAAGCTGTGGATTGAAGCGGGAGCGCCGGCCGGACTGTATACGAACCTTTTCGCGACGCACACTCAGTCGGATCGCATCGTTAACGATTCGCGCGTCAGAGGCGTCGCGCTGACGGGAAGCGTCGCGGCAGGCAAGAGCGTTGCGTCCAAGGCGGGCGCAAACGTCAAGCCTTCATCGATGGAACTCGGCGGAAGCGACGCGTTCATCGTTCTGGAGGACGCCGATCTCGACCATACGATCAAGTGGGCAGTTTGGGGCAGAATGTACAACGCCGGCCAGACGTGCTGCGCGGCCAAGCGCTTTATCGTCGTCGAAGCGGTGGCCGACAAGTTCCTCGAGAAGTTCCGTGCGGCGCTCGCCGCTCTCAATCCGGGCGATCCGATGGACGAACAAACGACGCTGGGACCGCTTTCCAGCGAGTCCGCCTTGCTGCAACTCCTCAAGCAGGTTGATGCGGCGGTCGAGCACGGCGCAAAGCTGGCGCTTGGCGGCAAGCGAATCGAGCGCCCCGGCTCGTACATGCAGCCATCGATCCTGACGGACATCAAGCCGAACAATCCCGCATTCAGGGAAGAGTTTTTCGGCCCCGTAGCCCTCTTCTTCCGCGTTAAGGATGAAGACGCAGCGATCGCTCTCGCCAACGACTCCGACTTCGGATTGGGCGGTTCCGTCTTTACGAAGGACGAGGCCCGCGGCCAACGTGTTGCGAGCCGCGTCGAGACGGGCATGATGTTCGTCAACAACATCTCCTGGTCGGATGCAGAGCTGCCTTTCGGCGGGATCAAGTATTCCGGCTACGGGCGCGAACTCGGCGACATGGGCATTCAAGAGTTCGTCAATAAGAAACTCGTCCGCTTCGGCAAGATCGAAGCCCCCGCGACCGTTCCCCAGAGCGGCGCACACGCGAACGGCAAGTCATGACGACGAGCGCAGCGGTCCTGACACCCGATTCCCCGGCGCGCGACGCAGTGGCGACCATGAAGGCGCTCGTCTATCTGGGCGACGGGAAGAAGGGCTTCCAAGACAAACCCAAACCGGTCATCACCGCTCCGACCGACGCGATCGTGCGCATCGTCAAAACCACGATCTGCGGAACCGATCTGCACATCCTCAAAGGCGACGTGCCGACGGCCAAGCCCGGACGGATACTCGGGCACGAAGGAGTCGGCATCATCGACGAAGCCGGCTCCGCGGTGCGCACCTTTAAGAACGGCGACCGCGTCCTCATCTCTTGTGTTACGTCGTGCGGTGCGTGCGTGTACTGCCGAAGGCTCATGTTCTCGCACTGCCTGGACGGGGGCTGGATCTTGGGTAACGCCATCGACGGCACGCAGGCCGACTTCGTCCGCATTCCCCATGCGGATACCAGTCTGTATCCAATTTTGACGGGCGAAGACGAGGAGCCGCTAGTGATGTTCAGCGACATCCTCCCGACCGGGTACGAGTGCGGCGTCCTCAACGGCCACATCGCGCCGGGGAGCACGGTTGCCATCGTAGGATCCGGGCCGATCGGGCTTGCCGCGCTGATGACCGCGCAGTTCTACTCGCCGGCCGAGATCATCATGGTCGACCTCGACCAGAAGCGCCTCGACATCGCGTTACGCTTCGGTGCAACGAAGGCCGTCAATAGCACGGATGGAAAAGCGAAGGAAGCCATCCTGGCGCTGACCGGCAAGCGCGGAGTCGACACCGCGATCGAGGCCGTCGGCATTCCGGCCACGTTCGAACTCTGCGAACAGATCGTGGCGCCGGGCGGCCACATCGCGAACGTCGGCGTGCATGGAAAGCCCGTGATGCTCCACCTCGAACAACTGTGGGATCGTAACATCGGCATTACGACACGGTTGGTGGACACCGTCAGCACGCCGACGCTCCTCAAGATGATGCGCGCTCACAAGATCGATCCCAAGAAGTTGATAACGCACCACTTCAAGCTCACCGACATCATCTCGGCGTACGAGACATTCGCCAACGCAGCAACGACCGGCGCGCTTAAGGTCATCCTGGACGGATAGTGTTCGTGCGCGTCTAGCTGAGCCGGGACGCCCACGCAGCAGCCGTCTTCGAACGGCTTGCCGGCGAGACGTCTCCAGGACCCTCCAGTTACACGTTAATTGTATACGAGAAGTCGGCCTCGCAAAAACCCTTGTAGAATGACGCAAGTTTTGGTAGCGCCGGCGGGAATCGAAAGCGGTCTAGCAGCGCAACCAAGGCGACTGAGGACGACTAAAATCGACGCTTCTAGGGATGCTGCCGCTACCCAC
>JBEKRW010000284.1:0-3313 GCA_049517595.1 Candidatus Cybelea sp.
CCTAGGAAACCCATGGCTGCGAAAGCCAACGCCTGGAAGAACATAAACATCGAAGTTGTCCTTTCAGCCGCGCAATGCGGCGCCTGCTAGGTTAGCGATAGCTCGTCCGGCTAGTTTGGCAAGCTCCTCTGGCCGCCAGGGGAGTGTTGTTTCGTTAGTCTTTGCACCTGCCTAAGCCTTCGCCGGCCACGATTCGTGTCGACCCCTGCGTCATGACGTCTGCGTAACCGGCCAGCATCACCCTGATGCCGTGGCCTGCGGAATTGTGGAAAGCACAGTCGAGATGGAAGAGATCGTGGACGGTGTGCTGCTCGTGTAACGACGACGAACGCAACGAGCACCGCGTACAACGAGCCCTAGCGCAGCACTGAGCGTTGCGAACGCGAACACCAAGACGATCGCATTCCAGCTGAGGAGAAACGACTCGAATCGTGGAATCATTACTCGGCTCCCAAGATATGGAGGATAGTATGTCGCCCACGGCGTTTCTCAGCAAGCTTATCGGTCTCTTTTGCGTTCTCTATTCACTCTCGATGGTCGCGCATCGAGAAGCCACCATGAGCGCCGTCGGCGCGCTGGCCACCGAGCCGGCTGCCCTGCTGGTCCTCGGCGTCGTGGTACTGGCTGCTGGAGTTGCAATGGTTTTGGGGCACAACGTTTGGTCGGGCGGCGCGTTGCCGCTCGTCGTGACGATCGTCGCGTGGTTAACGCTTCTCAAGGGCCTGTTTCTCACGCTTCTCTCGCCGGCAGGCGCCGCCGCTTACCTGTCGGCCATGCATTACGAGCAGCTCTTTTATGTTTACGCAGGAGTAACGCTGGCGCTCGGCGCCTATTTGACGTACGGCGGATTCAATCTGAAAGGAAACCCCAATGCTCAAGGCGGGCGATAAGGTTTACATCGACGGTACCAAGGAAGAAGGCATCGTCAAAGAAGTTCATCCGCACGAGGTGCTCGTTCGGGTTCAAACGAGTCAAGGCCACGAGATGCGCAAGTACCCTTACGAGGAGCTGCGCCTCGACCCGACGCTGGACGAAGCGTCCCGTTTTGTCGACCACTAGCGCAATGCGCGACCGCGGTTAGTTTTCTCTGATTGCCTCGACGTCGATAACGATGTCGATCTGCGGACTAACCACGACGCCCCCGTCGGCCATCTGATCGTTCCAGTTGACGCCGAAGTCGTAGCGGTCGATGCGCGTGCGCGCCGTGAAACCCGCGCGCGTCTTCGGCCCCTTATCGACGCCGTCTTCCCACCACGGCGTCTCCCACGAGCCGAGGTAGCGCACGTCCAGCGTCGCCGGCCGAGTGACGCCCCTGATCTTAAGATCGCCGGTCACCCGGTAATCCACCGGACCGATCTGCGAGACGGCGGTGCTTTTAAAGCTCATCTTCGGATGTAGCTCACAGCTTAGGAAATCCGGGCTTCGAAGGTGCGCGTCGCGCGCATCGACGCCTGTCCAGCAAGTCGAGGTGTCGATGACGGTCTCGACGGCAAGTTCGCGCGGATTTGCCGGATCGAAGTCGAGTTTTCCTTGAATATTTTTGAACGACCCGCGCACCCACGTTACCATCATGTGCCGGGCGCGAAACTCCGCCGCCGTGTGCCCAGGCTCAAAAGACCACTTCATCCCAGTGGCGTTTAGGGGCCGTTAGCCGCCATCCTTCGTCACTCCAGGGCGGGGCGATGCGTTACTCCAGGCATGTTGACCGTGCGCGGGATCGGCTTGAGCGCCGCCTTGCTTGCTTTTACGGTTGCCGCGACGGCGAGCACGGGCGATACGCTGCGCTCCGTGGCGGCTAAATACTACGCGAAGGTTGGGCAGATTGAGGTAATAACCGGGCGCGACTCGACGATGGATTACTACCAGCGCCTCCTCGACGACGCCGATTTCTTGAATTCGGCTCCGCCGAGTTATTACACCGCCGAGCAATGGCAACACTCGGTGCAGGGATTCTCGCAACTCGATCTGAGCCTGGCCACGCAGCTGTTGGCGCAGTCGTATCAACCGATGGCCTCGATTCGAGGACTCGGCGAGACGTTCGTGCGCTCTTCCAAGGATGGGACGATGCAGCCGGTGGCGGTCTACGTACCGTCAAGCTATTCGAAGGATAAACCGGCACCGCTGCTGATCTTCTTACACGGCCGGCTGGAGACCGAGTCGCGCCTGCTCGCGCCGCAGTTCATCGAGGACATCGCCGAAAGCACCGGCACGATCGTCGTGGCGCCGTACGGGCGCGGCTACTACGATTACCACGGCGCGGAGACCGACATCTACGACGCGTTGGATGCGGCGAGTCTCGCCTTTACCATCGACCCGCACAAACGGTACTTAGCCGGATACTCGATGGGTGGGTTCTCACTATTCACCATCGCACCGATGCATCCGGCGGACTGGGCCGGCGTGATGTGCATCGCCGGATCGCTCCTCGGCAAGCGCTCGCAGTTGATTGAAACGAAGATGCCCAGCACAAAGTTTTACGTGCTGACGGGAACGCGAGACGAGATCGTTCCGACGCTCTTTCCTACCCTGACGGCGATTTTTCTGCGCGACGCCGGAATTCCGGTGACGTTTTATTCGCAATCCGACGGCACGCATCTCTTATACTCACTTCGTTCGATTCTTTCACAAGCGTGGAAAGATATGGAAGCCGGCGTGGTCCGCGTCCCCGAAGGGCTTGGCGCCGGCGGACAGGGCTTACCCGAATCTATGCCTTGATCTCCGAGGCGTGATATTATCGCTCCCATGAACAGGGGCATGCAGTGGGCGGCGTGGGGCGTGGCGGCCGTCGTGGCAATCGTTCACCTCTTGGCTGCCGGCCGGTACGGGTTCTTCGTTAACGAACTGTATTTCATCGTCTGCGGGCGCCATCCGGCGTTCGGCTACGTCGACCAGCCGCCGCTGGTACCGCTGATCGCGGCGGCGACGCAGTTCGCGGGCGCGCACGTCTGGCTTTTGCGCCTGCCATCCGTGCTGGTCGCCGCGCTGCTGGTGCCACTGGTCGTGTGGTTTGCGGTGCTTCTCGGCGCGAGCACGCGCGGGGCGTGGCTGGCGGCAATCGCGGCAGCCTCGCCACCGATGCTGATCGCGATGACCTCGACGCTCACCACCTCAACCTTTGAAGTCTTCGACTTTACGGCGGTCGCCTATCTGGTCACGCGCGCGTTGCTGCGTGCTGAAGGCCGCGCATTCTGGTGGGCGGGTATTTTTGCCGGGTGCGCGTTTGAATCGAAGTACGGTATCGTGATCTGGCTCATCGGGTTGGCAGCAGGCCTGCTCCTCGCGGGTCCGCGCACGGCCTTTCGATCGCGCGATT
>JBEKRW010000285.1:0-3266 GCA_049517595.1 Candidatus Cybelea sp.
CTTGGACTTCGAGTCGGAACGCGCGGTCGACCGGCCGGGCTACTATCGGATGATCGAATGTAAGACCGCCCAACTTTTCGATGCCTCGTGCCGTCTGGGCGCCTACGCTGCCGGCTGCGATGTAGCGACGATCGAAGCCTACGGTGCCGTCGGGCGCGCGTACGGCATGGCATTTCAAATTCGCGACGACGTCGCCGGAATTTGGTCGACGCTCGACGAGACCGGCAAGACCGCCGGCAGCGACATCGCGCGCCGAAAATGGACGTTTCCGGTCGTTTGGGCGATCTCGCAACCGCCGTCGGCCGCGCGCAGCGCTGTGGCGCAGGCCTATGCGGGCGGTTCTTCGCTCGGGGATGCCGCCGTCCGAAGCGTCGTCGAGGCGCTCGACGAGCTCGGCGCTCGCCAGGCGGCCACGGCAAAGGCGGCGGAGCACGTCGGCGTGATCGAGCGCCATCCCAATCGGGAGTTCGGAGAGTACTTGGCAGCAACGCTCGGCCTCACCGCCGCATGACGCGCGCGCCGGGCCGCCCCGCTTTGCAAGTGTGGGGGCTTCCCGCACTCCTTCTGGTCGCGTTCTTCGTACGGCTGTTTTTCGTCGGCAACGAAGGCTTTAAGACCGACATCAATACGTACGTGGCCTGGGCGCTCTCGTTGAGCGAGCATGGCTTGCGAACGTTTTACTCTACCTCCGGCTTTGCCGACTATCCACCCGGCTATCTTTACATCCTCGCCATCGTTGGCCGGCTCTGGCATGTCTTCTTCGCGTCACACGACGCCGGCTATGCAGTGCTCCGCGTGCTGGTCAAGCTGCCGGCGATATTGGCCGATCTGGGAGTCGGCCTTCTGCTTTACGCGATCGTCCGCCGTTTCGCCGGGGTCGGCACGGCCTTTGGCGTGGCCGCCTTCTATTTGTTCAATCCCGCGACCATCTACATCTCGGCGTCGTGGGGGCAAGTCGACTCGATCTCGGGTGGCCTCGCGCTCTTGGCAATCTACGCGCTCTTGCGCAGTGAGGGGACCGAGACGGACGTCGTGGGCGACAAGGCGCAGCTCGGTTGGATCGTCTTCGCTTGGTTATCGTTCGGATATTCGATTCTGATCAAACCACAAGCGGCGGTCTTGCTGCCGCTGCTGGTAGCGTTTGCCTTCGTCGACTCAAGACGGCGTCGCGAGCGGATCGTTGCGACGGCGATCGGCATCGGCGCGGCCCTGCTGCTTGCGCTGCTGGTAACCGAACCGTTTCACCCCAGCAATCCGGTCGCCGCGCTGGGCTGGTTGTTGCAGCAATACGCCTTCGGCTCGAACGTCTATCCATACAATACGGTAAACGCCTTCAACCTGTGGGCGCTGCGCGGTACGATGTGGGTACCCGACGGTCAGTATATCTTGGGCCTTCCGCAATATCTCTGGGGATTGTTGCTCGTGGTCGCCGCGATGGGTTTGGTCGTCTGGCGTTACGTCCAGAGCCGTACCTCCACGGCGTTGCTCGAAGCCTGCGCGATCTCCGCGCTAGCCTTCTTCATACTTGCGACGCGGATGCACGAACGCTATCTCTTCAACGGGTTGCTCTTTACGATTGTTTGCATTCCGTTTGCGCGGCGCTACCTTGGGGCCGCGGTTGCGCTCTCGGTCGTGCTCTTCGCAAACCTGCTCTATAGCCTGCAGTACCTCCATGCGGTCACGGGCAGCGCACCGGGCGTCAACGCGCAAAATCTCTGGAGCCTATGGACGACGCTCTTTTCGCTGCTTGCCGTTGGCACGTTCTTCGTGCTCGGCTACCAATTCTTAGGCGGCGCGGAGTTCCGACCGGCCAAGCCTTCACCGAGCCGCGAGCCGCTGCCGCAAGCCGGCGCAGCCGCGAACCCCGCCGTGCGCCACTGGTTCGATCCTCGCGAGGGTTTGACCGCGATGCGCGCCCCGCTCGACTATGCGATCGTGGCAGTGCTAGGCCTCGGAAACTTCATTCTGTCGTTCGTCGGCTATTGGTGGCCGCCCGACAAGATCTTCGACGAAATTTACTTCGCGCGTGCGGGCGAAGAGTATCTGCAGAACATGCGCATCTACGAGAATACTCATCCGCCGCTCACCAAGCTGATGATCACGCTCTCCATCATGCTGTTCGGGGGAATGGCGCACGGCCACGGCATTGGCGGATGGCCGGGGCTCAATCTCTTGGTGGGCCACATGCCCAACGGCGACAACTCGTACGGCTGGCGTTTTCTCGACGTCGTCTTCGGCGCGCTCGTCGTCATGCTGCTCTACGTTTTTGCCAAGCGCGTCACCGGCTCGACGATCTTTGCCACGATCACCGCGCTGCTGCTGACCTTCGACGGCATGCATTTCGTGCAGTCTCGAATCGCGACGCCCGAAGGCTTTGTCGTCTTCTTTGCCACGTTGGCGGTCTACGCGTTCTACCGTTTTTGGATCAACTCGCAGGTCGGCGAACGAGCGCACGTGGCCGTTCCAACTTGGGGTCTGGTTGCCGGTGCCGGGGGCGCGTTGGTCGCTGGTGTGGGAGCCGCTTCGATTGGTCGCGCACTCTGGCACTTCGATACGGCCTCGACGGTCGTCGTATCGCTCTACTGTGCCAGCGGAATCTATCTCTTCGTGCGTTACGTGCTGTTCGCACGATTCTTCGGCGATGGGCGGCGGGAGCTTTCGTACGCTGAAGGCTCGTACGCGCTGCGCGATGCCGCGGGGACCTCGGTCTTTGCGGCCGACGGTGGAACCATCGACTCGCGCGGCAAGATCGCGCGCGGCGAGCTTTCGCAAGCCAAGGGCGGTACGCTGGTCTATCGCGACGATCCGCTAAAGATCGACTACTCGCGCGACGGCAGCGTTACCTACGATACTCCGGTGGGCAGCGTCACCTATGCCGACGACGAGATTCGCGACCGCAGTTCGACGGCCGTCGAGAACGGCCACACCTCGAGGCGTTGGCTGATTCTCTTTACGGTTGCGCTCGGGCTGCTGGTGAGCTCCAAATGGTACGGCGTCATGGGCTTCGGCGTAAGCTTCGTCGTGCTCATCGCCGTTTGGCTTCAACGGTATCTGTTCGAGCTGCGGCCTACGCTCTGGGGGAATCCGCGCGGCTTTCGCATCGACGGCGCCTTGGCGACCATTCTCTTCGTGAGCGCTACCGTGTACGCGCTGGTTTGGGTGCCGGATCTCGTACGCAATTCGCCCGACCCGGGCGAGGTTCACAACGTCAACGACGTCGTTTACCGGCAATACACCATGTATGAGTATCACCACAATCTCGTGGC
>JBEKRW010000286.1:0-3252 GCA_049517595.1 Candidatus Cybelea sp.
GTTCGCAACGTTGCCTCACCGCGCACGACTGCTAACTCTACGCCGTTACGCACCGTATCTCCGTCGCGCGACGTGCGAAAGGACTTCCCAGTGCCGAGCATAGCAATGCCTTCGAGCAGGTTGCTCTTGCCTTGCGCGTTGGCCCCGACGTACACGTTCAGTCCGCTGGCCGGCTGGAGATCGAGCTGTGGGTAGTTACGGAAGTTCGATAACGCTAGATGCCGCAGAAGCACACTATTGCCGCAGCGGCATGAGCACGTAGAGTTGCTGGCCGCTTTCGAGCGGTTCGAGCGGACGAATCGCCGCGGGAGAGAGCGGCCCCAGGAACTCCATTACGACCTTGTCGCTCTTAATGTGATTGAGGATCTCGACCAAATACCGTGCGTTGAACGCGATCGCCAAATCCTCGCCGGTCTGCTCGACTTCGAGTTCTTCGTAAGCGTTGCCGGAGATGTCGGAGCTTGCCGTCACGATCAGCGTCTGATTGGCGATTGAGAGCTTCACCATGCTGGCTCGGTCTCCGGCCACCAACTCGGCGCGCCGCAGGCTGCCGATGAACGACGTGGTGTTTGCCGTGACCGTTCGATCGAACTTTGCGGGAATAACTTGCTGATAGTTGGGATATTGTCCATCGACGAGCCGCACCGTGATCGAAACGTCACCGCTGGTCATTTGAAGCTGATTGCTTTGGGCGCCGAGCGCGCTCACCGCGATGCGCTCGCCCGTACCACAATTCCGTGCGACCTCGGCCAGCGCTCGAGATGGAACGATATACTTTTCGTTGCCCGACATCCCGTCGTCGAGGGTCGTGGCGAACTTTGCAAGCCGATACCCATCGGTCGCGACCATGGTTAGCGCATTGCCCTCCACTTCCAGCAGAGTACCCATCAGCACCGCGCCCCGAGCCTCCTCGCTCGACGCCGCAAATATCGTCGCATCGATGCCATCGCGGAACCGCTTGCCGGCGATCGTGAAGTGCGAGCCGCGAGTCGCGGCCGGCAACGGCGGATATTCGTCGGCTGGCAGGGCGTGGAAGTCGTAGTTGCTGCGGTCGCACTTCACGCTGGCCCGAGTCGGCGTGCCGGTTACCTCGAGCGTGCCTGGAGCGAGATTTCCCAGGTAGCTGGCAAATAGCTTCGCGGGAACGGTTACCGCGCCGCCTTCGGTTATCTCCGCCGGAAAAGCGTGTTCGAACGTCAGCTCGAGATCCGTCGCGCGTACCGCTATTTTTTCGCCTTCGGCCTGCAGCAAGACGTTTGAAAGGATCGGGACCGTCGTGTGTGCGTTGACGACTTTGCTGGCAGCTCCGACGGCCGCGGCGATGTCTTTTGTGGTACAGGCGAATCTCATTGGTTCCACCGTTGGGCGTGTGAGGGCGTTTTCCTAGTAGAATAATACAAGAGACGCAGCAGCAGTAGTGCGGTGTAATCTGGGGAGAACTCCGGGTTATCCATACGTGGCGCGGGTTTTACGCGTGGGATAAGCTGTGGACCGGGCGCGGCGAGCCATACACTTCTCCACCTCGCGTAAGCTACGGGTGGTTTATCCCTGTGGGTAGCCCGAACCTGTGCACGGGTTGTCCCCCGCGTCCTAGGTCAGGGGTTCTGGCACATCGCGATCAGCTGGCGAATCTTGTTCCGGTAGGCTTCGTCCCGCTGCATCTGGTCCTTGATCTTGTCGCGCGCGTACATGACCGTGGTGTGGTCCTTCTTGCCGAAATCGCGCGCGATCTGCGGCAAGGAGTAGTTCGTGAGCTCCGTCGCGATGTACATCGCGATCTGCCGCGGCGCCGCCAGCCGTTGATCGCGCCGGCCATTGTCCATCTCTTTGACGGTGAGCCCGTGCGCGCTGGAAACGGTCTCCTTAATCTTCGCGATCGTTATCCGGTGAAGCGGCACCTGCGCGACCGCGCTCTTGAGGACGTCGGCCGCGAGATCGGTCGTGATCGGCGCTTTGGTGAGCGACGCGTAAGCTATGACGCGAATCAGCGCGCCTTCGAGCTCGCGAATGTTGGACGGAATGACCTTGGCGATAAACGACGTCACTTCGACGGGTACGGGGATGTTCTCACTCTCCGCTTTTTTGCGCAGGATCGCCTCGCGCGTTTCGAGATCGGGTGCCTGAATGTCGGTCAGCAAGCCCCATTCGAATCGCGAGCGCAAGCGCGCTTCGAGCGTCTGAATCTCCTTGGGCGGACGGTCCGACGAGATAATGAGCTGGCGGCCCGATTCGTGCAGCGCGTTAAAGGTGTGAAAAAACTCTTCTTGCGTCGTCTCTTTGCCGGCAAGGAACTGAATGTCGTCGATGAGGAGCACGTCGACTTGACGATAGCGGTTTCGAAACTCGGGCGTCCGGTTGTTTTGCAGCGCGATGATGAACTCGTTGGTGAACTTCTCGCACGTAAGGTAGACGACGTTTGAGGCTAAGTTATCCTGGATGACGCGATGTCCGATCGCGTGCATCAAATGGGTCTTTCCTAAGCCGACGCCGCCGTAGAGAAAGAGCGGATTGTACGCGTGAGCCGGTGCGCCGGCGACGGCCTGCGCGGCGGCATGGGCAAACCGGTTGGAGTTTCCGACAACGAACTCTTCAAAAGTATAACGTGCGTTAAGGTTGGCTGTACGAAACTCCTCAAGCGGGTGCGATGCAAAAGGCACGGCCCCGCGGGAGTTTTCGGCCGGATCGGCGACGGAGAGCCGCAGCTCGATGTCGGTGCCGAAGAGTTCGCTCAGCATCCCGACCATCTGATGGCGCAGCTTGCTCCCTATCCAGTCTTGAGCGAACTTGCTGTGCACCGCGAGATGCAGCTCGTTGCCATGGAAGGAGATGAAGCGAATCGGTTTGATCCACATCTCGAAGACGGGCTTCGAAAAGGTCCGTTCCAAGGTATCGAGTGCGGACTGCCAGAGCTCATTGGAGATGTCCGAATTGACCGCAAGCGCCATCATCTGCCCTCTTTACGTCGTTCTGAGCCACCCCCGTGAGGGCGCAAAGGGTTGGCTTAATCAAGCCGCGCTCCTCTGGGTTTTATGCACGATCTTATACACTTATCCACAGATCGCCAGGAATGGTTTTTCCGCGTTTTTTCCAAAATATGAACCGGCCCGAGAGCTCTTATCGGAGAGCGGAATAGGTCTGATGCCATATGGCTTTGACCCGTGCTAGAAGGCTGCCAGGAGGGGGCTTGTCCACAGGCCTGTCCACAGGTGTGGAGAGGAAGGGTAGTGGTCCCTTTTGATTCCGCGGCTGAGG
>JBEKRW010000287.1:0-3248 GCA_049517595.1 Candidatus Cybelea sp.
CGTTCGCTTGAGCGGGCGCGCACCGTAGTGCGGATCGTATCCAACCTTCACGATGTGCCGCCTTGCCTCGTCGGAGAGCACGAGCGTGATTCGCCGCTCCGCCAAGCGCTGACGCAAACGCGTCAGTTGCAGATCGACGATGGTCAACAGCTCGTCTTCGGTGAGCGCGTGGAAAACGATGATCTCGTCGACCCGATTGAGGAACTCCGGCCGGAAGTGCTGGCGCAGCTCGTCGAGCACCGTCGCACGCATGACGGCGTAGTCGGCGCCGTCGAGCGACCCGTGGTAGTCGAGGATTCGGTGGCTGCCGATATTGGAGGTCATGATGACGATCGTGTTCTTGAAGTCCACCGTGTGCCCCTGACCATCGGTCAGGCGTCCGTCGTCGAGTATCTGCAGAAAGACGTTGAACACGTCGGGGTGCGCCTTCTCGACTTCGTCGAATAGGATCACCGAGTACGGGCGCCGGCGCACGGCCTCCGTAAGCTGGCCGCCTTCTTCGAAGCCGATGTATCCCGGAGGAGCCCCGAGCAACCGCGCGACGGTGTGCTTTTCCTGGTACTCCGACATATCGATGCGGATTAAGGCGCGCTCGTCGTCGAAAAGATACTCGGCCAGCGCGCGCGCAAGTTCCGTCTTGCCGACGCCGGTAGGCCCAAGAAAGATGAACGACCCGATCGGCCGATTGGGATCGGCAAGACCGGAGCGCGAGCGCAGTACGGCTTCGGCGACGGCATCGACGGCCTCGGTCTGACCCACGACGCGTCGATGCAGCTCGTCTTCGAGTTGCAGCAGCCTTTGTTTCTCACCCTCCATCAGCCTGGAAACCGGAATGCCCGTCCAGCGGGCGACGACGGCGGCAATGTCGTCTTCATCAACCTCTTCTTTGGAAAGCCGGGCTCCGTCCTTATGGGACAGTCGCGCTTCTTCGGCCGCCAACTCTTTTTGCAGTTGGGCAAGCGTGCCATACCGTAGCTCGGCGACGCGGTTGAGGTCGTACTGGCGCTCCGCCTGTTCGATTTGAACCTTCGTCGCTTCGATCTGCTCGCGAAGCTTCCGCAACTCGATTGCGGCGTTCTTCTCGGCATCCCAACGCACGCGCAGCTTCGTCTGATCCTCGCGCAGCGTCGCCAACTCTTTCTCGAGCTGCTCCAAACGCCGCCGGCTCGCGCCGTCGTCTTCCTTGCGCAACGCTTCGCGTTCGATCTCGAGCTGCATTACGCGGCGCGAGACTTCGTCGAGCTCTTGCGGCATCGAATCGATCTCGGTGCGCAACGTTGCGCCCGCTTCGTCAACGAGATCGATCGCCTTGTCCGGTAAGAAACGATCGGTGATATAGCGATTGCTCAACGTGGCGGCGGCGACCAACGCCGCGTCTTTGATTCGAACGCCATGGTGCGCTTCGTATTTCTCTTTGAGGCCGCGCAGAATCGAGATCGTATCTTCGACGCTGGGCTGATCGATCATCACCGGCGCGAAGCGCCGTTCCAAAGCCGCATCCTTTTCGATGTACTTTCGGTACTCGTCCAGCGTAGTGGCGCCGATCATATGGAGCTCGCCGCGTGCCAGCATCGGTTTGAGCAGGTTGCCGGCGTCCATCGCGCCCTCGGCCTTTCCCGCCCCGACGACCGTGTGCAGCTCGTCGACGAAGAGAACGATCTGCCCCTCGGAGGCGGCCACGTCCTTGAGCACGGCTTTGAGCCGCTCTTCGAACTCTCCGCGGTACTTTGCGCCGGCGATCAGCGCGCCCATGTCGAGCGAAACGATCCGCTTATTCTTGAGACCTTCGGGAACGTCGCCGCGCACGATACGCTGCGCCAATCCTTCGACGATGGCCGTTTTGCCGACGCCGGGGTCGCCGATGAGCACGGGATTGTTCTTGGTGCGGCGCGAGAGCACTTGGACGATGCGGCGAATCTCTTCGTCGCGGCCGATTACCGGATCGAGTTTCCCGCGTTCGGCTTCGAGCGTCAAATCGCGTCCGTAGCGCTCGAGCGATTTATACGTACCCTCAGGGTCCTTGGTCGTTACGCGCTGGTTCCCGCGCACGTCGCGAAGCGCTTGGAGCAGCTTGTCTTTCGTTACGCCGGCATCTCGCAGCAGACGACCCGCCGCGCCCGAGGATTGCGCCATCGCCAATAATACGTGCTCGACCGAGACGTAATCGTCTTGGAGCGCCTTGGCCTCGTTCTCCGCGGTGCTCACGATCCGCGCCAGCTCCGGCGAAAGCGTCACCTGCGCCGAGTCGGCGCCAGCCCCGCTCAGCCGTGGAAGTTGGCCGATCGCCTCGTCAACATGCCGGGCGAGCACCTTGGGATCGGCGCCGGCCTTCGCCAAAATATCCGGGGCGATGCCCCGTTCTTGCTCGAGCAGCGCCGCCAGCATATGCTCCGGCGCCGTCTGCGTGTTGTGTTCGTGTAAAGCGCGCGCATAGGCGGCGTTAAGCGCGTCGCCAACGCGCTCCGTCATCTTCTCTACGTTCATGTTTCAATTATATGACAAGGCAAGATAGCGCAATAGTTGCAGGAGGCACCTTTAGATGCCTTTCGGCGCACCAAAGGAGCGTGGCGGACAAAGCCGTAAGGCGGCGGTCGGATGCTCGACATCGCCAGCGGCGCCGTGCGGGCCTACTACTTGTTCGACGTCGCCGACACGATCGATCTCACTAAGATCAGCGCCCTCGGCGTCGAGAGTCGCGCGCCTGCGGCATTGCCGCTGCGCCTGCATGCGCCTCCGTATCTCCAGTTCCCGGTCCCGCCGCTGGTCGCAAGCCTGCCGGACAGCGACTTCGACGGTTTGCGCGCCTCGGTGCGGCTGAAGTTCTACGACTACGGCGTCGTCTCGTTGCGCTTGAGCTTCGTCGCTGCCGGGTCGTGGAACGACCTGCTATCGACCGTCGAGCGCGCCCGTAGCGATGAATCGATCGCGCGGTTTGCCGAAAAGACGGCGGAGCGCATCTGCGACGAGTATGCCGGCGCGTTGGACGATCGCCATGCGCCGCTGATCGAGGATTATCTGATCGTCGAGATCGACCGCTTCGGCGAGCCCGTCGACGCGGAGACGCTCTTGGACGATCACTCTGCGGCGCTCGCGGGACTCTTGCTCGGCGAGCGCAAGCACCTGGCCGCCGCCGAGGCGCAAGAAGCGTTGCGAATGCGATTCTCCTACCACGAAGACGACTTGACGATCGTGCAATGGGATACCGCGTTCGTCTACGACCGCACCGAGAGCGCCCGCGCCATCGAAGA
>JBEKRW010000288.1:0-3214 GCA_049517595.1 Candidatus Cybelea sp.
CTGCTGAATCGTCGCGAGTACGTCGCGGAGCCACGGCGGCTCGGCGGCGTCATCAATTTGCATGCCGGGAATATGCGAGCATAACTCGTACAGGAGCGACTCGACGACGAGCGCGGATGTCGCCTGGCGTTCCCGGTATTCATTGTATAAACGCATCCCAAGCCACGTCGCATCGCCGGCGTGCAACTCGGCCAGATGATCGACAACGCCGTAGCTGCGTATCGCGTCCATCCAGCGCTGCTGCACTTCAACGATGAAGAAGCGGCAACCGCCATCGCCGATCGTATCGGCATGAGGCACTTTCGGCGGTAAGAACGCCACGGTGAGCGGTTTATACGCGATGGTGACCGCGCCCGAATGTTCGACGTACGCCCCTTCGAGCAGGAGGCAGAAATGGCCGGCTTCGTGGCTGTGCGGAGGAATCGTCGCGGCGCGATCGTGCCGCACCTCGGACAGTGTCGCGCCCGCGGTGGAGAACGACTCCGTCTCGCCGTAGAATGTGCCGATGCCGAAGAGCGATGTCACGTTTGAAGCATCCTACACCGGGACGCTAAGATCGTACAAGACTTGCGCGTCGCGCTATGTCATGGTAGAGCCGGAGGCATCAAACTATGAGGCGCAAGGATCTCTTAACCGGCACGCTTGCAGGTGCGGCCGCCGCGCTAGCCGGGCCCGCACTCGCGTCGGGCACAGTTTCCAATCGTGGCAAGCCGCTCACGCTTCCGGCGTCGAAGCGGATCAAGGTTGCCTATGCGATCTCTCCAGGATCAACGCTGATCGACTTCGCTGGCCCCTGGGAAACCTTCGGTGAGGTAATGGTTACATCGCTGGGCACGACGATGGACGAGCAGATGCCCTTCGATCAATACTTAGTCGCGAAATCGGCCGACCCCGTGGAGATGGAGAGCGGGATGAAGGTCGTTCCCGCGTTTACGTTCGCATCGGCGCCGCAGCCCGACGTGCTGATCGTCGGCGCCCAACCGCGCTCCGCAGATCTGACGGCGTGGATCCGACAGGCCAGCCGCGGTGCGTCCGTAACGGCATCGGTATGCACCGGCGCGTTTCGCGTTGCCGAGGCCGGTCTGTTCGACGGGCTTCCCGCGACGACGCACCACGCCTTTTACGACGAGTTTCAAAAGGCGTTCCCGGAGGTGCAAGTGGTGCGCTACGTACGCTTCGTCGAGAACCCGCTGGCCTCCAGCGCCGGCGGCCTCACCTCCGGCATCGATCTCGCGCTGCGCATCGTAGAGCGTTACTTTGGCTCCGGAATTGCGAGCAGCACGGCGAGCTACATGGAATACAAGCGATCGACGGACGCGCATTGGCCTCCCCTTGGCGCGATGTAGTCAGGAGCCAGAGGGTCTGAAGTCGCGCCAAGGAAACGCCCACGGCAATGGATGATGCTCGAAGACTCGCTGGCGCGCTCAACGCGCTCGTGAAATCGCCGCAGTTCTCCAACACGAAAGCGCGAGGCGCCGCGCGTCAAGAGCCCGCCGTAAACTGGCCCGCGACCAAGAAGCTCAACGAAGATTTCAACTCGGAGGTCGACGGATGCGAGTCGTTCGTCATGAACGACGGAAGCGTCTGCGCCTGGAAACCCGGACAGTTCCGCTACGCCGCGGTCTCGAATCCGCCGCGCTAAGCGGCAGCCGGGCCGCCCTGTGTGTTGATCGACTTCTGGCGCTCCTAGGGGACGCCATCTGCGCCCGAGAATCTCGTGGTATGCCGCGTAGTTTGATTGTAGCAAGTGCGATCGCCATGGCGCTTCTGTCGCCGGCCGTAACCCTTGGGGCCCCGACGGGGGTCGTTCGCGGCGGTCCTATAGCTCAGCCGCCTCCGCCGCGTTCTTCAGCGGTCCGCTCCGCCGGCCAAGATTCTTTTAAGCTGCCAGTCCATGTCGACTTCCGCCCGAGGACGGTCGAACCCGATATGCAGACCTTTTTGCCCTACCGTTGGCACGCATTACAATATAGCCCCCAATATCTCGGGAATCAGCCGGCCTGGAATCAAAGTGGCTGCTTTGCCAACAATCTCTTCGCGACTCCGTCGACTTTGCCAGGCGATGGTTCGGTGCCGGGAACCATCACGATCGGCTCGTTGGTCGACGGCCGCTCCAAGAGTCTGCTCTCTTCGACACCTTCATACGACTCGAATCTGCCACCGGGTGGCCAGGGAGTCGTGACGTTACAAGCGACGTCATGCGGGTCGGCGAGGTCCATCAACTTCTGAGACGCGCCGCAGCAATCACTTAGGACGGCATACGATCCCGCGCACGGGCTGACCATTTTCGCGCACGTGGACGTACACGGGCGCCTGCGTTGCCAGCCAAAGACCGACTTGCGTCGTCGTGTTTGCGCGCGTTTCGGGCCCCATCGCCCCCGCATCGTTCGGATTCGTGTTTTCATAGTCGTCAACGGCCCACTCGCTTGGAACGGCAGCGTGTTCCAGCAGCACGCTGACGAATCGCTTCGTGTCGTCGGTGAAGTTTGACCGGCTGGGATAGGGTGAGACCAGCATCGTGGTTCGCAAACCCTGGGCATTGCCCCACTCGATGGCTTGCTCGATAAACTTCTGGTAGCCGGGCCCGCTGCCACCGGCCAGAAAGAAGCTCGACGGAGAGTCGAACGCAATAGCCCCGCCGTACGAGGCTTCAAATCGCGATAGTTTATAGAAGGCACTGTTGATGTCGTAGTACTCGGCGCGCGTCGGCGGAAAGATCGGGTTGTGCGGCTTCCACGCAAGATTGGGCGCGACGATCGGTGCCATCGAGGCGATGCCCACGGATCGCGCGGCCTCGACCCACTTCTTCCACGCGCGCACGTTGCGCCGATCGAATCGAATCTTCGACGCGGGTTTATACGGAACGTTTACATTGGCGGCGTTGGGATTGAGGCCGCTGTTGACGTATTGATATTGATAGTATTGTGAGTAGCGGTTGGCGGGAAGCGTAAAATAGTTCGCGCCGACCAAACCCAGCTCGGCCTCGCCGGGGCCGGTCCCGGGAAACACGGTCTCGATTGCGTTGAGGATCGCATAGGGGTTTGAGGCCGGGCTGTCCGCGATTGCCGCCGCGATGGCGCTCCCATGCTCGTACAAGCGTACGTGGCTGGTTGCACGAAGCGCGGTCGTGAAGTCGCGGCGAACGAGCGTATTGAAGCCGGCGGTGCCGCCGACGGAAACGTATTGGCCCAGGTTCGAGCAGGCCGATGGCGTG
>JBEKRW010000289.1:0-3211 GCA_049517595.1 Candidatus Cybelea sp.
AAGCGATGTGATCGATTGGATTGCGCACGTAGAGGAGGAAGCGCGCGTCGGGAAAGATTCGGCGAAGGTATTGCATGCGAACGACGCACATAATCGCCTTGCTGATGTAGCGGTTCCGTCCGCGTACCAGCGCCAGCTTCTTGAGGTGATCGACGTAGAAGCTTTCGAAGGCCGGATTCGACGTCGTACCGTCGAGCACACTGTAGTTCGTCTCATCGTGAATGTACGGAAAGAAATGCTCCCACAGGATCTCCTCGCCCATCTCGGCGCTGTCGCGCGTCACTTCGATGCGGTCGCGATGAATGCGCGGCACGGGTTTGCGCATGGCGTCGACCGGAATGCGTGGAAAGACCTGGTTCCAGACGTACGGCATGTACGGCATCAAGAAATCGGCGTACTTGTGGGTGACGACGTCGGGATGCTCGCTGAGCATCTGAAGCGTGATCGTCGTCCCGGCGCGCGGGAGCCCGCAAATATAGACGGGTCTATCGATGGTTTGCCCGGCGAGCCGGCGCGCCAACATCTTCGTCTCCAGATTCCCGAGACTGACGAAAAGAGGTGCGGCGGCGTGAACGCCTTTAACGCCCCAATAGAAGGGGGCCGGCACGGAAAACTTCTGGGTCTTTGCCGTCGGTGTGGTTGCCATTGTGGGGCCTAAACTTTCTCGAAGAGGGCCCCGATTACCGTCAAGCCCGGCCCGAACGCCATGCTCAACACCTTCGAGCCCACGGGGATCTCCGGCGATTCGACGACCGCCTTCCAAATATGCGGCGCCGTCGCCGAGGCCATGTTCCCGTGCTCGTGCAGCACTTTCCGGCTCAGGGCGATCTGTGACTCCTCGATGCCCAGCTTACTGCGAATCTGATTGAGAATCGCCGGGCCGCCGGGGTGGATCGCAAACGCCATGGTGGATTTTTCTCGCTCGAAATCGAGGCCGACCTGACCGCAGATCGACGTAATGAAATCGCCGATCGAGTCGCGGATCATGAACGGCACCTTCTTCGATAGAGACATGTCGAACTGCAGCGGTCCGGGCCGTAGCGTCATCTCCGGTAACGAGTCGGGAAGAATGAACTCGTCGATGGCTAGGATCTTCAAGCCGCGTCGCCCGGTGCCGGCAAACTCCGATTGCGGATAGGCGGAGTACTTAATGAAGCCGTCGGCAAAAAGCGTCGACGTAACGAAGTTATCGGGCTCGTCGCCGAGCAGATCGAAGTGCAGTGACAGGAACTCCGTGTGCACGAGATCGACGCGACGCTTCGGCGTCGGGAGCGAGGCGTACGACGCCCCAACCAGTCCCACCGCAGTCCGAATCGCGGGAAACGCGCCGTAACAGCCCATGTGATATGAGTGAGTGACGCCGGTGTTGAGCCAGCGCCGGCGCGAGAGAAAGCTTTGAACCGGGCTCGGCGAGACGTAGCCCGAACAGCTCACGTGCACGATGTCGTCGGGCCGCTGCGCGCCGGTATCGCTATAGACCCGCTCGAAAACCTCGCAGGCGACTTCTTCGAAAAGCGTCATGCGCTCGTCCAAGGCTTCGCCGGTTGAAGCCCGCAGATCGCCGTACCGCGCGATGTTCTCCGTCGGGCTCTCCGGACGAGGAACGACGAAGCGCGAGGTGAGAACGCTGACTTGCCGGCGTGCGATATGTTCGCTCGACGCACCGTAACGCGCCATCCGTTCTTCGATCGTGCGCGTGAGGCGTTCGCGATCTTCGGGCGCCGTTAGGCCCTGCTGCGCGCACTGCGCGAGCGACATGAAATGCGCCTGAATGACCTTGAGCTCTTCTTGCGCTCGCGGTGGCGTCATCTGGATGGTTTGAAAATCCGAAAGCACGACCGGAACGGCCACAATACGCGCATCGGGCGCGACGGCGACGCCGGCTGCGGTGGTGTGCTTGCCTTCGGGAGCGGAGAAGCTTTCAATCGTACGCATATAAAGCCAAGACTGACTTTCGCTATCGGTGCGATTCTTCCATTGTGCGGAGTCCTTGCGGCGCTTCGATTCGTGCGGCATCAGTAATCTCGGTTACCTTTATTCGTTATCGACCGGTTGGTTCGACGGCGGCTGATGCTGGAAAAATGACCTGGAATACTTCGCGCCGATCGAAACGAACTTGCGCGGCTTCTGCGTGAAGTCGAAAAAGTCGTTGACGAAGCTTGCGGAAGTCCTATCCGTCGTCCCGAGATTTCCCAGCGCCCAGTTATTCTCGACGAATTTTAGGATACTTCCGAACTCGTAAGTATTGTGGGAGACGTAACCCTGTTTCGAATACGGCGAAACGATAATCGCCGGCACGCGAAATCCTAGGCCGCCGTACGAACGCGAGCCGGGCGGCGGCACGTGATCGTACCATCCGCCCCAATCGTCCCAGACGATCACGATCGCAGTAGTATTCCAAGCCGGGCTTTGGCCGATTGCGTTGACGACTTGGGCGACCCACGATGGGCCGGTATCCGAGTTATCGCCGGGATGATCGGAGTTCTGAAAGTCGGGAACCACCCATGAAACCGCCGGAAGCGTGTCGCGCGCGATGTCCGTGAAAACTTTCGTTTCAGGATTGGCCTCGTTCGTCGTCCATTCCGGCCCGTACCGCACGGCCTTGATGGCATCGAACGCGTTCCAAAGATTCCCGCCGAAGCTCTGGCCAACCGTGGGCGCATAATAGCGCCACGAGATGCCTTTTGGATCGAGTAGATCGCGCAGCGTATCGTAGGTCAAGCACGGAAACGGTCCTTGATTGATATACGGTTTCCATGTGCCGTTCGCGGTTACCAGCGACGTGGTGGTGGGCGGGTTCATTCGGGCATCGCACCCCCATGGCTGACTTGCGCCGCCTGATGGGAAGTCGATGAGCTGATAGGTAGCGTTGATGGCGGTGTCGCCGCGGATCAGATCTTGGTGGGCGGTGAAGCTTCCGCTGCCTTGAGTTTGAAACATGTGATCCGAGAGCACGTATTGCTTGGCCATATTCCAGTACGGCGCGATCTGGCTGGGACGAACGTATTGATAAACGAACGTTCCCGGCACCCTGCCGATCGACACCAGGTCGAAATGATTCATCTTGCCGTGGTTCCAATCGGCCAGCCAGTAGCCGTGACCGTTGTTGGGCGAGATCTGGCTCTCCAAGTCGCCGGCGCGCAGTAGAATCTTGCCGTTATGCGTCTTGCCGTACCTGGTACCATCGGCGCCCGGAAAGGTCGCGAAGAGA